>JAFTNE010000156.1 GCA_017452035.1 Clostridia bacterium | reverse complement strand
GTTTGACGAACTGTATTTTGCCCTGATGAACAAAAGTTTGATTGCCAAACTGTTATGGCTTATTAGAAATAAGGCTTATTTTTTGAAATAACGGTTGTAAAGGCCAAGGAAAGCTCTGCCGTGTCTTGCTTCGTCACGAGCCATTTCGTGAACTGTATCGTGGATAGCATCCAAGTTTAACATCTTTGCACGTTTAGCAAGGTCAGCCTTGCCCATTGTTGCACCATTTTCTGCCTCAATGCGCATCAAAAGGTTTTTAGCTGTGCTGTCAGTTACAACTTCGCCAAGAAGTTCTGCAAATTTTGCTGCGTGTTCAGCCTCTTCCCAAGCTGCTTTTTCCCAGTAGAGACCAATTTCGGGGTAACCTTCGCGGTGAGCAACACGTGCCATAGCAAGGTACATACCAACTTCGGTACATTCGCCCATAAAGTTAGCGCGCAAATCTTCGATGATGTCTTGTGGAACGCCTTGAGCTACGCCAACAACGTGCTCAGCAGCCCAACTCATATCTTCGGATTGAGCCATAAATTTGGAAGCAGGAACGCCACATTGTGGGCATTTTTCTGGAGCAGAATCTCCTTCGTGAACATAACCGCAAACGGAACATACAAATTTCATAGTAGTTTTCTCCTTAATAATCTATTATTTTTGGTGGTATTTTGCCAAATATTTTTGTGTTTTTTGCGAGACGTATTGAGTTTTTGTTGACTTTTGAGGGATGCGTGGTTATTCTTTTTAGATAAACTTTTACGTTGCCCTCTCAGCCACTACGTGCCAGCTCTCCCAAAGGGTAAGCCTTTATTACGACTACAATATTTTGCTATCTAACACAGATGCACAGAACATCAACTTGGCAATCTAATAGTAATGCTTTACTCTTCTACTTCTTCGAACATTTCGGGACCAACGCCACAAAGTGGGCATTCTTCTGGAGGTGTATCGCCTTCGTGAACATAACCGCAAACAGTGCAAACAAATTTTTTCATAGTAGTTTCTCCTTAATAATTATTTTTTTTTACGGCGTTGCCGTTAGTTTTGTTTTTTGTTACGGCAATTTTCGCACTCGCCGTAGAAAGTGATTTGGTAGTGATCGACACCCTTTACGTTGTGGCTGATGGTAACTTGATTCATGGGGATATCGGTAACACTACCACAGGTTGGGCAAACGTGGTGTACGTGGGGCGCAACAAATGCATCAAATCGCTCGGCACTGCCCTCTACACTTACCCTTACTAACCTGCCATCTTCGCAAAGCTCTGCAAGGTTGTGATACACCGTACCAAGACTGATATTGGGGATAACTTTGCGAACTTGCTCGTACACGTAGGATGCATCTGGATGACACTTTGTAGAACAAACCACATTGTACACAGCTTCGCGTTGACGGGAATATCTCATACGTTACCTCCTTTGTAAATGATAATTTTTACTTTTTGTATCTAAATGATAACATTTCCTATTTATTTTGTCAATAGTTTTTTTGAAATTTTTTAAAAAATTTTTGAGGCACTTTGAGAAATGAAAAAATGTCTTTTGGAATACAACTCAACAAGGGGTTTGCGTACTGATAAGAGAATCTCATATTACATTTATTAACCTACGTTGATTTCATCTTTGATTGTTTAATTTATTGGAAAGGGCAACCCCTCCCCTATGGAGTGGAGATAGGAGTTTTAAGGGTACAATATAATATGTAGACAATTTACCAACAAAAGCAAATAGTTTGATGGATAATTGAAATGATTGACAAAAAGCACCTTTGCATTTACAATTATATCAACAAAAAGAGGTGTTTTATGACAATGCAACAGTTGCTTTCGCCAATGAGGCGAGCAATACAAGACTTTGATATGATTGAATCGGGAGACAAAATTGCCGTTGGAATTTCCGGTGGTAAGGACAGTTTGGTGCTTTTGACACTGCTAAAAGCCTACCAACGTTTTGCCGACAAGCCCTTTGAATTGATGGGCATTACCATTGATATGGGCTTTGCCGACGATACCTTTGTTCCCATCCAAGAGTATTGCAAACAAATTGGAGTAGAGTACCACGTTGTAAAAACGGACATTGCCGAAATTATCTTTGACGTTCGCAAAGAGAGCAACCCTTGCAGTCTTTGCGCAAAGATGCGACGTGGCGCGTTGAACTCGGCCATTGTGGAGCGTGGTTACACAAAACTTGCGCTTGGACATCACCAAGATGACGTTGTAGAAACCTTTATGCTAAGTTTGTTCCACGAAGGCCGACTAAATACCTTTCAACCAAAGTCTTACATGTCCAGGATGGGTGTTACGCTAATTCGCCCCATGATTTACATTGAAGAACGGGACATTGTTGGCTTTGCAAAGGGTATGCCGGTGGTAAAAAACCCCTGCCCTGCTGACGAGCATACC
>JAFTNE010000155.1 GCA_017452035.1 Clostridia bacterium | reverse complement strand
TTTTTTTACTTGCCTTTACACTAATTCCATTATCTCAAAGCAATGTCGTTTATGCTGACGGTACAACCTTTGAGGGTTTTAGAGATAATATCAGCGATTTATTTATTCCCGAAAGCACAAGCAAAATTGACGAACAAGTATATCTTGGTGGGTATCCTTTGGGGCTGACAATTGACGGCAATGGTGTAACTGTTGTGGGGCTCAACGAGTTTGTTGGGGCAAATGGCAAATTGTGTTGTCCTGCACTTGACGTAGGTATTGCTGTTGGTGATATAGTTATCGAGCTGGACGGATGTAAAATTTTTTCCTCACAAAAACTAATTGAGGTTGCATCAACTGTTAAGGATAGAAAGGTAGCTGTCAAATTTGTGCGCAATGGTATCACGTTCGAAAAGCAAATTGTTCCAGCTAAGGATTTGTCTACCGGCAGTTATCGTCTTGGTTTGTGGACGCGAGATGCGTCAAGTGGAGTAGGCACACTCACCTACGTACGCAAAAATCTTTCTTTTGCAAGCCTTGGGCATCCCATTTGTGACGGTAATGGCAAGGTGGTAAAGTGTAACAATGGTGGTGTTTTTAGTTGTGATATTCAAGGTGTAAAAAAAGGTCAGGTGGGCAACGCTGGCGAGCTGAAAGGCACTTTGCACTTTGATGAGCGTTTGGGCAATCTTGTCAAAAACAACAAATTTGGCGCATATGGTTCCTTTGATGCTTTGCCAAGTTTTTGCACTGACCTAATTGACGTTGCAGACATCTGTGAGGTTAAGCCAGGCAATGCTCAAATTTATTGCACTTTCGAGGATGGCGTAAGGCGTGCATACGATATAAAAATTGTCAAAGCGTCCTATCAGGCATCTTCCAACGACAAAGGTATGGTTATTCAAGTAGTAGACGACGGGCTACTTGCAAAAACTGTTGGCATTGTTCAAGGTATGTCGGGTAGTCCAATAGTGCAAAATGGTAAGCTTGTCGGTGCTGTTACTCACGTGTTTGTAAACGACCCAACAAGAGGGTACGGTATTTATGCCAAATGGATGCTGAATAACTAGTCTAAATTTACAAAAGAGCTCATATCAATTGATATGGGCTTATTTTATTCACTTAAACAGTATATGGAAGACTTCAAACTGTGGTTGTATCAAAACAAATTGAAATTTATCGCTTTGGTGCTAATTGTTGTTGTCGCATTTGTTTTTGGCATTGTTATGTTTGTCAATAATGATGGCTGGTGGCAACAAAATAGATGCAAGCATATAAATCTACTACTTTATGGGAACTTTTTCACCTTGTTTTTTGATGCAATTTTTCAGCTGTGCCTGCTGTTGCTGGTGTTATTTTTATCCTGCCTACACAAGCATTTGCAGCTAATTAAATACTTTGCTTTGTTTGTGGGTGGTATCTATGTAGGCGCAAATGTGGCAGGTCTGTTTGTTGCAATAGGTATTTGCGCAACTATTTATGCTGTTTTTTATGTGTTATTTTCTTTGATAATATTACTTATACTTTGTCTCGACAATGTTTATCCTACGGAATACTGCAAAAGGATAGTAGAGGTGTTTGTTGACTGTAAAAAACAAATTTTGCTCATTTGTTCCCTCTCACTCATGAGATTTTTGTTACTTTTTTTGATATTACGTCCGTTTAGTGGTGTTTTTTGATTGTTAAAAAAATAATATTTTGCTATAATTGTATTAACAACAAACAATTACTATCTATTCATTTCAAATGTTAGAGGTCTAAATGAGAGCATTTATTTTGGTTATTGACGGCTTTGGCATTGGCGCCATGCCTGACTGCAAAAAATATGGTGACTTTGGTGCAAACACATTAAAGAATATCCGTTCAACATACGAAATCAACATCCCCCACATGGCTGATATGGGTTTGTACTGCATTGATGGTACTTACAATGATGATCGCTCTCCAACGGGAGCATACGCTCGTTTGTCTGAGCTGTCGAAGGGTAAGGATACAACCGTTGGTCACTGGGAGATGGCGGGTGTTATCACTTCAAAGCCATTGCCAACTTTCCCCAATGGTTTTCCCCAAGAGTTTGTGGACAAGCTCGAGGCCGAACTTGGTACAAAAATTTTGTGTAACAAGCCATACAGTGGTACGGAAGTTATCAAGGACTATGGCAACGAACACCTTTCAAAAGGTTACACAATTGTTTACACCTATGCTGACTCCGTTTTTCAAATTGCTGTACACATGGACAAGTACACAATTGACGAGCTTTACGCAATGTGTCAAAAGGCTCGCAAGCTTTGCACTGGCGACTTTGGTGTAGGACGTATTATTGCTCGTCCATTTACTGGTGCGTACCCATTTACACGTACAGCAGAGCGTAAGGACTACTCGTTGGATCCAACTGGAACAACCTTGTTAGAAGTTGTCAAAGATGCAGGCCTACAAAGCGTTGCAGTGGGTAAAATTGAGTACATCTTCAATGGTATTGGTATAACTCGCAGTTTGCATACCGAAAGCAACCTTGATGGTCTCAACAAAACCCTCGAACTTGCCAAAGAAAAGTTTGACGGCCTTGTATTTGTAAACTTAGTTGATACCGACATGAAGTTTGGTCATCGCCGTGACGTTTTTGGATATGCCGAGGCACTTGCCGAAATCGATATGAAAGTAGGTGAACTTATCAAGCTTATGAGACACGACGACGTGTTGTACATCACTGGTGACCATGGTTGTGACCCAACACACACAGCGCACACCGACCACACTCGTGAGTACGTTCCACTTCTTGTGTATGGTGCAGAGGTTATTCCTACTAATCTTGGCACAATGAGTGGTATTGACGTTATCGCCGACACTATCAAAGCACAACTTGGCATTGACGAAAACGCTCCCAAATCCGTTTGGGAAAAGATTACAAGATAGTTTATTTGCGAAGTTGATTCGTTTTGCATGCGTGCAAACATTAATATTTCAAAACTAACTACAAAAATCATAGACACCTCAATTTGATTTGAGGTGTCTTTTTGTTTGAAAATAGTTTTTGTGAGTATTGTCATTGAATGCATTTTTGTCTATTTGCGCCTTTACTCTTATGGTGTAAATTGCAA
>JAFTNE010000154.1 GCA_017452035.1 Clostridia bacterium | reverse complement strand
ACCAAATATGTTTATTTTTTTCAACACATTTGGGGGAGTTTTATAAATTATTTATATATTACTGCAAATTGCTGAAATGTAGCGTAAATGTCGTTGGAAACAAAACACAACTTTGTGTTAGCATTTGGCGTTTTGTGGCACAAACAAAGCAAGCAAAGCGCGTGCTACGTTGAGTTTGGTGAGTTGAACAATTGGCAAAAGGTTATGCGCACAATTTGTCCAACTTTGACACATTTTGGCATTTTGTTAGACGGTCAAAAATACACTACTGCAAAGGGGAATTTATGAAAATTGCCATTGTGGGAGCATCGGGGCTGGTCGGCGAAAGCCTGTGCGCAATTGTTGCCGACAAATTGCCAAATGCTACGTTGCAGTTGTACGGAAACAACTCCGTTGGGACAAAGGTGACCTACTCAAACAAGCGATACACCATTTTGCCCACAAAAGATATTTTTGACAATTTGCCCGACTTTGCAATGTTTATGGCAAACGAAGAAGTCGCCAAAAGTTACATCCCACCTCTGGTAAAATTGGGCGTAACTTGCATAGACAACAGTAGCTACTTTCGGCTTAGACCTAACGTCCCACTGGTTGTGCCCTGCGTAAATGGCAACACCATTGGCAAAAGCAAAATTATTGCCAACCCAAACTGCACTACAATTCAAGTTGCCATTGCTTTGAACTGCCTAAAAAGTTTACAACCGTACAAAATGACAGTTGCCACCTACCAAGCGACAAGTGGAGCAGGACGGGAGGGGCTTTGCGACCTACAACAAAATAGGCAGTATGGCAAGTTGAAGGCGTTTGCCCACCCCATTGCAAACAACGTTTTGCCACTTGTGGGCAGTATCACGCCAAGTGGCTACTCCACGGAGGAACTCAAAATGCAAAACGAGTGCCAAAAGATATTGGATATCCCACTGGATATCAACTGCTTTTGCGCGAGAGTACCAGTAACGGTGGGTCACTGTGCCTTTGTAAACGTGCAGTTCAAAAAGCCATTTACACTGCCACAGGTAAAAAGTTTACTGCAAAAGGAGGGTAACGTGCTTACATTTTTTGAACCATACGACAATTTGCTACCCATGCCCATGGGCATACGTGGCAGTAAATACGTTGGCATTGGCAGGGTCATCAAAGACCAAACGTCCAACGGCATAAACATGTTTGTTGTGGCCGACAACGTCTTGCGTGGGGCAAGTTACAACGCCTATGAAATTTTGGAAACCATCTTGGAGGAGGGTGACTATGAGTGAAATTATTACAGCTTTGGCAACGCCATTTATCGGTGGAAAGGTGGATGTAGAAAGCTTTGGCAAGCTTGTGGAAAGCCAAGCAAAGTGCAACATTGACGGGCTACTTGTTGCTGGTGCAACTGGCGAGGGTATGCTACTTAGCCCTTGCGAGAAAAAACTGCTTGTAACCATTGCTAAGCAGGTGGCAAAAAACACCCGCATTTGGCTAAATATTGACGGCGTTGGCACACGTGAGGCAATATCTGAGGTGCAGTGGGCAAACAAACTGGGGGTAGACGGCTTGATGATTAGTCCACCGGCATTTTGCAAATGCACCTCCGTTGGCCTTCTTGAACACGTCAAAAAGCTGGTGCACGAAACAACCTTGCCCATCATGCTGTACAATGCGCCCAGTCGTGTTGGGTACGTGTTGCCACTGGACGTTGTACAGATGCTATCGCACTTGGGTGTGACGGTAAAGGATGCCGGTAAGGACTTGACCTACACCAAAAGTTTACAAAGATTTACCACCGTCTACTGTGGCAACGAACAACGCGCCACCGACTTTTGCACACTTGGCATAGACAAGGCCGTTTCCGTTGTGGCAAACGTATGCCCACAGCTAACCAAGGACTTTTTTGACGGTGCGCTTACCAAAAAGCAAATGGCATATTTTAGGCGTATTGCAAGGCTAACCATGGTGGAGGTAAACCCCGTTGCTGTCAAATACATACTTTACAAACTGGGTGTTTTCCACTCGGCAGAACTACGACTGCCCTTGACGGAGGCAAGTGCGCGCACCAAAGGTATGATTGACGAGGTATTTGCGTGAATATTGCAGTGTTTGGTGCAAAAGGCAGGGTGGGCAGTGCTGTTGTACGACTTGCAAAAGGTCATAACGTTTGGCAAATTGACAAAGATTTTGAACACAACCCACTACAAACTGTGGACGTTGTGGTAGATTTCAGCCTGCCTACTGCCACCAAAAATGTGGTAGACTTTTGCAAAGTACACCACTGCCCTCTTGTTACAGGTGTCACTGGGCATAGTGTTACACAGCTTGCTTTGCTTGACGAACTATCTCAATACGTTACCGTTGTTGCAATGGACAATTTTAGTGAGGGCATTCAAATACTTGCCCAAATTTGCCAATACGTTGCGCAAAACTGCAACTGGGCATGCGAAATTGTAGAAACACACCACGCGCACAAAAAAGATAGCCCAAGTGGTACGGCAAAGATGCTTGCATCAAAAATTGCCAAAGCTGGTGGCGAGTTTTGTGGAGTAACTGTGCATAGCCTACGTCTTGGCAGTAATTTTGGCTGTCATCAAGTGGTTTTTGCCACCTCTGGCGAAAGTTTGACCATTACCCATCAGGCAGAAAACGTAGAAATTTTTGCACGTGGGGCGTTAAAAAGAGCGTTACAACTTGCAGAAAATAACAAAAAACATTGACATACGCCTCCAAAGTGGTATAATGGTGGTAACTAAAAAATGGAGGTTACAAATGAAATATTGCATTAATTGTAGGCACACATTAAGTGACGATGCCGAGTTTTGCCCCAAATGTGGCTTAAAGACTGAAGGCGTAGCTCTTTGCGAACATT
>JAFTNE010000153.1 GCA_017452035.1 Clostridia bacterium | reverse complement strand
TTGCTTGCTGATGGTAAACCTATCGCTGAGGAAAGTGGCGAAGTGCTTTTCAAAGACTACGGCCTGTCGGGCATTTGCATATTTAACCTTTCGGCGATTATTGCTCGCAACAACGTAAAGGGTATCAAACATAACTACACATTTAGTATCGACCTTGTGCCAACAATTGGTCAAAACGACCTTTTGCAAATACTTCAAAAACGCGAAAGCGCTGGCGAAAAGGACAAGCTATTTTACGGCATTTTACACAACAAACTTGCCGAAAGCATTGCAAAGCGTGGCAAATCTGCCTATGAGCAATGTTTTGTTGCCAAAAACTTCACTTTTACTTTGGACAAGCTTTTAGATTTTACCATGAGCCAAGTAACAGCTGGTGGCATTGATAATCGTTTTGTTGACGCTAACACCTTAACGTTGCCTAATGGTGTGGTTGCCCTTGGCGAAGTGTTAGATGTCGATGGTATTTGTGGAGGCAACAACCTCTACTTTGCCAGCGCGTCAGCTTTGTATACCTTTACCAAACAACAACGCCAAAAGGCGTACAATTTGTAGTTTATTTTGCAACTGTTACGCATAGTTACTTACAGTTAGCATCAATTTTACAAAGTAATTTTACTTACGCAAAGGATATTTCAAACTGCAACAAATGAGCACCTATCTTACAAAATCTATCAACATATCTTTGGATAACAAAAAACCTCTTGCCAAAATTTGCAAGGCAACGGGACTAAAACCAAACGAGATCACAAGTTTTGCACTGCACAAACAAAGTGTAGATGCACGCAACAAAAATGATCTTCATTTTGTGTGCTCTTTTGTTATTGAAACCTCCAAAACACCCAAAAACGCCACACCATACGCTTGCCCCGTGGACGTTTTTGAAGGAGCCAAGACACAAGTAGGTGGCAGTTGCATTGTTATTGGCAGTGGCCCAGCAGGGTTATTTTTAGCATTGTATCTAGCCCAAAGTGGTGTAAAGGTTACAGTTGTAGAGCGTGGTAGTGATGTTGACAAGCGCAAACAAGCCATTGACGAATTTTTTGCAAGTGGCAATTTCAACCCAAACACCAACGTACAATTTGGTCTTGGTGGTGCAGGCACGTTTTCAGACGGAAAACTTACCACAGGTATTTCTTCGCCATTGACGTATTCCGTTTTCAAACAGTTTGTCAAGTGTGGTGCGCCTAAAAGCATTATGTACGACGCCCTTCCACACGTTGGTACGGACAAACTTCAAACAGTTGTTGCCAACATGCGTGACCAAATTATCAATTTGGGTGGAACTTTTCTTTTTGATACCACAGTGTGCGATTTTATTTTGGATGACGAACGTGTTGTTGGTGTAACAACGCACAATGGCCAAAAACTTTATGCCGATGTTGTTGCATTAGCAGTTGGTCACAGCGCGCGAGATATGTTTCACGCACTTGTGAAACACAAGGCAAACATGCAATTCAAGCCCTTTGCAGTGGGACTGCGTATTGAACACCCACGCCAGTTTATCAACAACGCGCAATACGGCAACGTGTATGCAACCCACAAGGATTTCCCCTCTGCAAGCTACAAACTTGCCCACCAAGTAACGCCAACACACAGTTGCTATAGCTTTTGTATGTGTCCTGGTGGCATGGTGGTGTGTGCAAACAGTGAGCCAGATACAGTTGTCGTAAACGGCATGAGCTACTTTGCACGTGACAAGGCAAACTCCAACAGTGCTTTGGTAGTAAACGTAACGCAAGATGACGTGTTTAACTACGGTTTTGGTAACGATGTTCTGGCTGGTATTAGGTTTCAACAACATTTGGAAAGTCTTGCCTACCAAATGGGAGGTGGCAACTACCTTGCCCCTGCGCAAAACGTTGTAGACTTTTTGGCAAACAAGGTGTCAACTAAACTGCAAATTACCCCAAGCTACCCTCGTGGCGTAACCCTTGCAAACTTGCGCGAGCTACTTCCCAAACAAATTGGCGACGTTTTGGCTACAGCACTTTTGCATTTTGACAGAAAAATTGCAGGTTTTGGCTCCAGTGGTGTACTAACAGGTATCGAAAGTCGCACGTCATCCCCCGTCAAAATTGTTCGAGACGAAACAATGCAATCTAACTTGAAAAACCTGTACCCAGTTGGCGAAGGCGCAGGCTACGCAGGTGGAATTGTATCCTCTGCAGTAGATGGCATCCGTGTTGCGCAAACAATTGTACAAAGATTTTTGAATAAGTAAACACAAAGTGATGGCATTTGCCGTCACTTTGTGGCATATATAGGTACAAAAATACCAAACATTTATATATACACACTGTTTGTGTTAAATTAACGTACAAACAATAGGTATGCGAGGTTTACCAATAGCTTACTATCAGTATTTTACATCCTACCGTTTGTAAGTTTTTGCAAATTATGTATTAGTATTTTACAAGGAGTACCATGAAATACAACATCAGCAAAGAATTTTTTCCATTTTCCCACTTCAAAGCACCAATCAACAAGGGAATGCTTAAACTTGCTAGTATCTTTATGAAAACGCCACCTTTTGTTTTTAGGGACAAAGAGGTGCAAGTAACTCGTCATAAAATTACCAGTTTCGATGGTCAACAAATCAGCTGTTTGTTTATGGCGCCAAAATCTCTTGTAGATAACGCCCCTTGCCTTGTGTACATACATGGTGGTGGATTTGTCCTAAACGCAGCAGGCTATCACTACAAAAATGCTTTGCGCTACGCCAAGGAGGTTGGTTGCAAAGTGCTTTTTGTAAACTACCGACTTGCGCCAAAGTATCAACATCCTGTGTTTATTGAGGACTGTTACTTTGCAACTTGTTGGCTGTATGACAACGCCAGTACCTTGGGGGTAGACAAAACTCGCATTGGCATTGGTGGCGATAGTGCCGGCTCAACGTTGTCTGTGGGGGTGTGCATGATGGCACACGATAGGCAACACCCCATCAAGTTTTGTTTCCAAATGTTGCCATACCCATTTTTGGATGCACGCAACAACAGTGATTCTTGCAAAAAGTTTACCGATACCCCAATGTGGAACTCCACACTCTCCAACCGTATTGCTCCACTTACCAACGTGGACAAAAACAACCCCAACTATATCTACTACTCCCCGGTGGAGGCGCAAGATTTCAGTTATCTTCCACAGGCGTATATCGAAACAGCCGAGTTTGATTGCTTACATGATGATGGGGTTTTGTACGCCAACAAACTGTGTGATGCAGGCATAGATGTTGTTGTAAATCACACAAAAGGTACAATGCACGGCTTTGATATAGTTCAAAATGCGCCCACAACAAAGCAAGCAATAAAGTCGCGTATCAACTTTATGAAAGGTTGCTTTTACCCAGTAACAAATGACAAAGTTGTAAACGAGTAGTTTTTTTGCAAAGCTTGGACATTATTTGCATTATAAATAGCAAACACCAATATTAAAAAAAGAGCAATCCTTCGATTGCTCTTTTTTGTTTTACTTTTTGTTAAAGCAGTGCTAACACAAAGTTTGACAAGCTTTGCAATAACAATTAGCAGGTTATTACAAATTGTCAAGCAGTGTTTCAATAAACTCAGTCAACGTGCATTGTTGCCACTCGTCTCTGTGTTCGGTTAAATCTCCTACGTAAGCAGTGTGGGTAAGTTCAAAAAACTCTTTTGCTGTAATTGAGTTGTTTACCATCGCTTTGTAGGTCAGGAATCCTCCCACATTGCATGCAAATTGCTGACCAAAATGAGTAGTGTATTCGTCACATCCATACAAAATTGCCAGTTTGTATTGATCTTCTTCGCTAAATTCCAAAATGCCACTGTCCATCATGTCGCGCATGGATAGTCCCGTTACAATATCAACAACTGCCTGACCACCCATGTTGCCAACTGTAAGGTTGGACATTTTTGCGTTCAATCCACCAACTTTTTGGTAGTTTGTGCCATCTATGATAGTGTCCGTTGAGTGGCTGTGTTCTTTCGTTTCACAGGTCCAGTTGCCAGCCGTTCCACAACCTGGTTCAGTATGAGTGTGTTTGTCAAGTTTGCACTCCTCGTACCAAACGTAGCCGTAGCAATCAGCGTCTAGGTGAGTGCAGTCTCCGTCGGTACAACTCAAAATTGCTTCGCACCAAGCTCCGTCATGTTGTTTTACAAAGTTTTCGCCATCCTTCTTTATGCCTGTAACAATTTCTGTGTAGGAGGATGTATCGGCAATTTCACGTCTTACAAAGCCCATGGATGTTCCAAGTGCCATGCCGTCAATTGCAGTTGCAATACCATTGATAGGAGTATCACTCAACGCTTTTAGCATTGCGCTACTTTCGTTGTTTATGCTAATCAGTTCGCCAAGCTTGATGTTGTCAATGTCATCGCTTATGCCATCCAGTGTGGAGTTTACAAATGCCGATTGTGGTGCAGTAACAGGTGTGGTGCACGCGCTATCGGTATACCAAGCAACTTTACCATCTACAACTTGGTAGCAACTTTCGCTGTGGGTGTGAGTTTGGCCACAAGTAGCCTTGCGATAGTAACCCATTGCAGTACCAAGCATCATTGTGTCCATTTTAGAGCCAATGTCGCCAACAGGTGTGTCGTACAACTCTTTGATGATGGCGTTGTCACCATCATTTCTACCCATGATTTCAGCAAATGTAAAGGTAGAAATATCATCACCGATAGTGCCAAGGTTGCCCACCTTTTTGTTGGCAATTTTTGCCATCATGCCATCAACTTGTTTGTAGCAGGTAGGGGTGGTAGCCAAACTATGGTCGTGCAAATTGTCCTCACAGTTTAGTTGCCACCAAATATGGCCGTAGTAGTAACAGCTTGCAGAGTGGACGTGGATTGTGTCCCCACAGTCAAGTATTCTTTCGTAACAACAACTTGGGTCGCCCAAGTCTTCGTTGTGAACGTGCGCTAGGTCGGTTTCGGTACAAACAAGCTTTGTTTCCCCTTGTTCATATCCCAAAAAGTCGCCAACAAAAATGTTGTTGATGGAGCTGTTCAAGTTGCTGATAGGTTCATTCTTGATACCCTCCAGCATAGATGGAACGTTGTCTCCCAAAACGTCATACAAACTGAAGGTTTGGATGGTATCGCCCAGGTCTCCCAGTTCACTAACGCGTTCGTTGGCAAGTTTGGAGGTAATACCCGTTGCAGCATTTTCTCCATCATACCAAAGGTATCCGTAGCAGTCGATGGTGGTGTGAGTGCAGTCAGCAGTTGAGCAGTTCAACACTGCGTCATACCAAACGCCATCAACACACATGATGTACGTTGTTTTTGAGCTGTCGGCTTTTACAAGTCCGTCAACAACTACAACAGTGCAGTTATCAATGGTGGTTTGTTCAGCTGGGTGCTTTTGATACTCTAAAATTTCGCCCAAGTACAAATTGTCAAGTGCGCTATCCAGCTCGCCAATTGGCGTATCGGCAATGCCTTTGAGCATATCTGGGATATCATCACCCATCACGTCTCGAAGTGTAAATGTCTTGATGGTTTCCCCCATGTCCGAAAGGGTATCAAGTCTTTCGTTGGCAATTTTGCCCATAAGTCCAGTTACTTGCGAGTAGCAATCGGGCATGCTGTGTGCGTGGTTTATGTCACAAGCAAGTGTGTACCACTTGTGGCACTCGATGTAACAACTTGACGAGTGAATGTGGGACGTATCGTCACATGCAAGTTTTACTTGGTAGCAACAGTTTGGATCAGCCAAGTCGGTGATGTGTTCGTGTGATGGGTCGGTGCATTTATCTGCGTTAAGTAGAACTTCGCCCTTTTCGTAACCCAAAAATTCACCAACGTAAATTTTGTTCAAAGCTGTTTCCAAATTGGCAATGTTTTCGTCAGCAATGGACTCAAGCATAGATGGAACTTTGCCTTCGCCAAACACGTCGTTCAAAGTCAAGTCGTTCATCAAATCACTTAGGTTGCTAAGTTGGTTGATGGTTTTGTTTGCAAGCTTTGCAGTTATGCCAACAACTTCAACAAAGTAGTCGCCGTTTATGTCGGCGTAGTGCTCATCTTCGTGAGTAGTGCCATCGCAACCTTCAGCGCACTTGGTGTACCACTTGTAGTTGTAACATGTAGCAATGTGCTCGGCATGTTCTTCATTGCAGGTCAATTCAGCAATGTAGTAGATTTCTTCACTTGCTTTTGCAAAATGTCCGTCACTGTGCTGATACAAACCGTCAATACCAGCAACTTCCGTCCAACCAGCAGTTTCAACGTCAACGCTAAGATGTCCGTATCCCAACAAATCGCCAACCTTGGTTGTTTCAATTGCTCCACTAAGCTCG
>JAFTNE010000152.1 GCA_017452035.1 Clostridia bacterium | reverse complement strand
CAATACCCTTGCCATAGGTGTTTGTGCCCATGTGCACTGCCGTACCATAGTCCAAAAGAGTTCCAGTCAACAGTTCGCTTGCGCTTGCGCTACCACCGTCCGTCCACACAATGATGCGTTTTTTGCCGTTGGCAAGTTCCGTTTGTGGGAAGTAATTGTAGTAGGAGCTTTCTGCGTTGTAGGCAAATTTTTGTCCATCACGACGAACAAGCGTTGTAATGAGGTATTGGCTCTGTTTTGATGTATCAAAAATTCCTGCTTTTGTTTCAACTTGAGTTTTTTGCTCAGCAGACAAATTGTTTGGATGAATTAGCATACCTGCAATGTTGGCAGTTAGTCCAACAAGGCCACCAGGATTGCCTTTGAGGTCCAACACAAGGTACTTGAGATTGCTCTTTTTAAATAATTGCAAAGCAAATTTTAGCTCTTTATCACAACTTGTAATAATATTTCCATCGCCATCGCTAAGTTCATCAAATTGCACCAAGCGCACATAACCAGTATCTGCTGGCATGTTGTCTAAGCCACGCAACTGATAGGTGCTAGCGCCTGCGCCATTGTATGGAACAGTGGAAATATTTGTCACGTCATTACCAAAGTAATACTCAACGTACTTGAAGTCGTAACGCTTGTTTGGATTGACGTTATTGGCATCATATGGGATACCCACCTTGTTGCGAGTAAGGTCAAATTGTTCAATTTTTCCATCACGCAAAACGTGGAAGGTTGCCGAGTACACCAATGATAGGTATGCACCCACTTGCGACGTTGTGCCACCTTCGAGAATAAGATCTGCACTTGCACTGCGAGATTTTGGTGTGCCATCTGCATTTCTTTGTACGAGCAACGCCCCAGTTATTTTGTCGGTGTACAATGGATCCGTTTGCCAGTCTAAAACCTTTCCGTATGGGTCAATGGGGACATACTCCTTGATATTGCTCATTTTTACAACCATATCCCCTGCTTGTAACTTGCCGTAGGAAACGGAATCTGCCATCACGCTGGAAATAAGCATACCCTTTGTTTCCATTGAGTAGGTCATACCAAACAGCTCATTTAGGCTACTTGCTGCCGTCAAGGTGTTGCCAACGTCGAAGGTGTAGTTGTAGTATGTTTGTGGCGACATCAAAAAGCTAAATTGGTCGCCAGCGTATTGCATCAATGCAGAACCTGCCTGCTCAACGGCTTGTTGCCACTCCTCGTCAGTTATTTCCTCATAAAAGTTGATGTCCATGTGGTCAATAACTTGGTTTAGTAGGTCCTTGCGAGTATCGTCACTATCAGTAGTAGGTGTTTTGTCGTTTGTTACCACTGCAAGCACCCAACCAACGGCAATACAAACAACCATCAAAATGGCTATCAAAACTATTTTGAGTGGTTTGCGCTGTGTTGGTTGCACAGGTGGTTGTACGTTGTAGCTCGACCAACTGCCAAAGGTATCCGTTGTGTCGTCTGGTTGACTGTTTAGTCTGTCAAACTCTTCGTCAAAAATATCTCTTTCGTCCATTGTTACTCCTTTATGATACCAACTATTCCTTGGCAAGCATCAACTGCTTTGCTTGCATCCCCTTGAAAGATGCACTCGCCACAGTCGATAACCACGGTATGACCTGTTGCAAGGCTTGCGTGAGACGTCAAAATGACCTTTGTTGTCTCGGGAAATAGTTGTAGTGTTTGTTGTAGTTGTTGTTTATCGTTAAAAAAGTCGTCAAAAAGCACCACTTTGCGCTCCACTGTGAGACCACGTGCAATGGCAAGGGTGCGTTTTTGCTGGGGTGTGAGTTTGCTTACCTTTGTATCAGCTGGCAAACCAAACTGCTCGGCAAGTTGCTTGGCAATGATGTCCCTCTGCAACTTTGCAACCTTGCGCACCTGCAACGGGTAGGCAATGTTAAAAAGCACACTGCGACGCTCAAAAAACGTGGGTTTACTGGGTAGCCACAGCACGCCGTTATCAACATTTTCGTTGCATTGTATGCCGTCAATTGTCACAGTGCCACTTTGTGGAGCAATTTGGTTGCACAAAAGTTTACAAATGGAGCTTTTGCCACCCTGCTCGCCACAAAGTATAGTGTTGACATCCTCCGTCAAAGAGAAACTCAACTGCTTGAAAATATCAAACTGTTCGTAGTGGTATCGATATGTTACCTTATCAAAAACAATCATGATTGCAAATCGTCCAAAGTTAGGCTAAATGCCTCAACAAAGTGCGCCATAAAGTAGTCCACTTCCTTACTCTTGAAGGCAGTAATTTCCTTGCGCAACGTCTTTTTAGCCGAGGTAAAGTCGGAGTTGCCCATGTTTACTTCGTCCACGCATTTAAGGTAGGCACTGATTTTGTCAGCGTACTTTACGTACTTGTACTCTTCGTCATCAGCATTGATAATTGTAGCGTACTTTTCTGAAAGTTCGCTTGGAAGGTAGGTCAAAAGACGCTCGTTTGAGTAGCGTTCAAGCGACTTGTATGAGTTGCGAATTTCCTCGTTAAAATATTTGATTGGTGTGGGAAGGTCGCCTGTGATAACCTCGCTTGTCTCGTGAAAAATTGCCTTGACAGCAATGGAATTGGCATCCAAATTACCACCAAAGTAGGTATTGGAAATCATTGCCAGCGCGTGAGCAATAACTGCCACCTGTTGGCTGTGCTCCATGATGTTTTCCGTAACGGTTGAGCGCATAAGCGACCAACGGTTGATGTACTTCATTCGGTTGAGATAGGCAAAAAATTTATACATAGGTTTTCCTCCACCAAGTTATTTGCTATATTTTAGCACAATTTGTTGTTTTTGCATAGTTATTTGTTTAGGATAAACAAAGTAATTTGTTGGATGTGTAACCATTTGTATAATACATTGTATCCAACCACAATTACATACAACCATTTTTGATAATTGTTGTGATTTTGCATATGCCACCAGCGTAAAACACCTACAAATCAATTATTCTTTGTGGATAAATATTGCACAAAAAAAGAACTTGACCAAATTTAGTCAAGTTCTTTGTTGTTATTAAAGACTAAGCTTGTTTTCCGTGCAAATATTTGATGCACTTGCGTGGGCAAGCTTCAGCGCAAGCACCACAGTGTGTGCACTTGGAGTAGTCAATAACGGGAACGTTATTTACCAAAATAATTGCACCACTTGGGCAAACGCGCTCACACTTACCACAAGCAATACAGCCGGCTTTGCAAGCGTTCATTACGTCCTTACCACGGCATTGACTGGAACATGCAACGTAAACTTTTGCAGACACAGGCACGCGCTTGATAAGAGATTTGGGGCAAGCCTTGATGCAAAGACCACAAGATTTGCACAAGTCGGGCTTTACAAAAGCTTTACCGTCTTCAATTTCCAATGCGTTGTAGGGGCAAACGTTTACACAAGTACCACTACCCATGCAACCAACTTCGCAAGTTTTACGACCACCGGAAAGCATGTTTTGACTTACACAGTCACCGTAGCCTTGGTAAGCGTATTTGTCGGTACAAAGGTTACCACCAGCACAAGATACCACTGCAACGGTAGGTTCTTGACCAGCTACGGAAATACCCAAAACGTTGGAAATTTCTGCTTTGCCTGCTGTACTTGTTACCGAACAAGCAGAGATATCTGCACTGCCGTCAACCAATGCTTTTGCAAAGTCGGCACATCCAGCATATCCACAAGCGCCACAGTTAGCGCCAGCAAGATAGCCTTCTACTTCCTTGATGCGTGGGTCTTCCTTGATGTGGCAAATGTGGGAAATAAGCATGATGCATACGCCCAACAAAAGAGCTACACCAGCCATGATACCTACAACAGTCAATACAGACAACCATTGGATAGGTTGACCAATCAAAAGTAAACTAATCATTTTGTCTACCTCCTACGCCATCAAAGTGAACACGTAAAATGCCATTGCCATAAAGCAAGCAACGATCATTGTAATGGGGAAACCACGCAAAGGTTTGGGGAGGTTGAGTTTGTCTACCTTTTGACGAATACCAGCAAGCAATACAATTGCAAGTGTAAAGCCAAGACCGTAGAACAAACCAGCAAGAACAGCACTACCCATAGAGTATTGCATGAAAACTGGAGCTTTGAGCCATTGACCAAAGAATTGACCTTTGAGGATAAATCCTGCGCTTTCGGCAGAAGTAGCCTTTGCGATAACGTTTTCGGCAATACCCAAAATTGCACAGTTAGTTGTTACCAAAGGAAGGTACACACCCATTGCTGAGTACAAACCTGGACTAAACTTTTTGAGGAGCATTTCCAACATTTGTACTAGGGCAGCAATAATAAGGATAAATACCAAAATTTCCATGTACTCAAGTCCCAAAGGGATAAGTACAAAAGTGTAAAGTGGGTAGGTTACAACACATGTCAATACCATAACTGCTGTAACTGCAAGGCCCATGCCCAATGCAGAATCTACCTTTTTGGAAACTCCCAAAAATGGGCAGATACCCAAAAACTTTACAAGGATGAAGTTTTGCGAGAACAAAGCCGCAATGATAATAGCAAGAATATCTGTCATTTTACCTTCCTCCTATGCCTTTGCAACTTTTGCTTGAGCTTTTCTTTCAACAGCGTTGTAAATTGCAGTAAAGATTGCAATAAACAAACCGTATGTCAAAAATGCGCCAGCACTTGTACTGAAGAAACTGATGGAGAATACGTTTTTGTCCCAAAGTTCAATGCCCATAAAGCTTGCATTGCCCAAGAACTCACGAACGATACCCATAAGTGTCAAAGCCAACGTAAAACCAATACCCATAAACAATCCGTCAAGTGCGCTTTCGCCAACAGGGTTGTGGCTTGCAAAACTTTCGGCACGGCCAAGGATGATGCAGTTTACAACAATAAGTGGCAAAAATACACCAAGACTTGCATACAAATCGGGCACAAATGCTTCCAAGAACATACGTACAATTGTAACAAAGGTTGCAATGATAACGATAAAGCAAGGAATACGTACTTTGTCGGGGATGATGTTACGTAGTAGCGAGATGATGATGTTACTAAAAATAAGAACAAACGTTACTGCAATACCCATACCCAAGCTGGAAAGAGCCGCAGTTGTAAGTCCCAACGTAGGGCAAGTACCAAGCACCAACTTGAAGGTAGGATTTTGACGAACAACGCCGTCAAGAGCTATTTCTTTAAATCTTTTAAGTTTCATAAATCCTTACCTCCTTTAT
>JAFTNE010000151.1 GCA_017452035.1 Clostridia bacterium | reverse complement strand
TCTGTTTTCAAGCTTCATTTCCGCTCCCCACATAGTGGACAGCTTACATATTTTACTACAAGGAGCTTGTATTGTCAACTACTTTTCGTAAAGTTTTTTTTGCTACTGTTTTTTACACAAAATGACAGTATTTACAAAGACAGTCCCGACTGTATCGGGACTGAAATTTGTCACAAATTACCACAAAAATGCGCTATTTTGATGCAGAAATAACATTTTTGTGTGTAAATAGCACCTATTGAACCATAGCAAGACAGTTTGCCAAAAGAACAAAACTTGCAACAATTTGCAAATTATTTAGAAATTGTCTTTGCGAAGTTCAAAGTATGCTCTTGGATGGGCGCATAGTAGCCACTTGACAGTGGCTAGGTATTGCGCAGGCTTGTTTTTTAGAAATTATCTTTTCTTAGTTCAAAGTATGCTCTTGGATGGGCGCATAGTAGCCACTTGACAGTGGCTAGGTATTGCGCGGGCTTGTTTTTTAGAAATTATCTTTTCTTAGTTCAAAGTATGCTCTTGGATGGGCGCATACTGGGCAAAGGGTTGGAGCATCCTTGCCAACGTGGATGTGACCACAGTTACGGCAAACCCAAACTTCCTCTTCTGTCTTACTAAATACAGAACCACCTTTTACTGCCAAAGCAAGTTTTTGGTAACGTTCTTCGTGAGTCTTTTCGATAGCTGCAACGCCACGAAGTTGTTCAGCAATGTCGTGGAAACCTTCTTCGTCAGCAATTTCAGCAAATTGACGGTACATTTCGGTCCACTCGTAGTTTTCGCCAGCAGCTGCGTCCAAAAGGTTATCCAATGTGGAGTTGATACCGTGGAAAAGCTTGAACCACAACTTTGCGTGTTCCTTTTCGTTTAAAGCTGTTTCTTGGAAGATTGCTGCAATTTGCTCAAAGCCGTCCTTTTTAGCCTTGGATGCGTAAAAATCGTACTTGTTACGCGCTTGACTTTCGCCAGCAAATGCTGCCATAAGATTTTGTTCTGTTCTGCTACCTTTAAATTCCATATTGATATACCTCCTGGGTGTTTTGATAAATATATTTTACAACAAAAATGTTATACTGTCAAGTGATAATTTTTACTATTTGGTAAAAATTTTATTATTTTTTGCGTTGATGCCAAAATGGCACTACTTTTGCAAAAGTCCGTTGATTGTTGCATTTTCCGGTTGATTTGCAACGTACACTGGCATACCAAGTTGTGTTTGCATTTGAACGTCGATACCGTGAGTTTTTGCGCAACCACCACAAAGCATAACGCCACTGTTTTTTACAAGTGGTCTAACGTCCTCTTTGAGGCCGTTTACCAAGCTTTGGATGATTTGAACGTACTTTTTGACAAAGTCGCAAAGGATATCGTAGATTTCGCGTGAGCTGATGGCAATTGTTTCCATCATACCTTGCTCAACGTTTTGACCGACAACGGAAACAACCGTAGTATCGTTGGGAAACAGACTTCCACAGTCGAGTTTGAGGCGCTCTGCTTGGTCAAAGGAAAGTTGAACCATGTACTTTGCGCGAACACGCTTGGCAATTTCTTCCGTGATGGCCTTACCACCGTAGTACAACGTACATCCAGATACAATGGAATCGGCAACAACCACTGCAATATCTACACAGTCGCTACCGATATCTACAATTACCCCTTGACGGCATCTAAACTCGCCAAACAGTTGCAAACTGTCTGCCAAGGGCGTTTCCAAAAAGGATACCTGTTTTGCGCCCAGTTCCAAAAACAAACTTTCAATATTCTTTTTGTCCGAGCTTATCATGCCACAGGGTACTGCGCACAAAACTGAATATTTAGAGAGGTTTGCCACGCGCGTGTTTACAATGTGGGAAAGCAATTTTTTGATGAGCGCCTTTACGCCATCAGCATCAATAACTGCTCCTTCCAAAATGGGTCGAGCGAGTTTTACCGTGCCACTGCTTGTGTTGTACATACGCAAAGCATCCATACCTACGGCAACAATTTCCTTTCCATCAGCGCCACCCAGTGCCACTACTGTTGGGATTTTGTCAAAAAATCCATCTTGCTTGAGGCCTGCTGCAATGTATTGAGAGCCAAGGTCAAAAACCAGTTGATAATTTTTCATCTTTACTTTTCCTTTGTTTTGTAAATGGTTGGCAATGTGCAACCATAGTATTGACAATTTGTTGTAAATTTTTACTTGTTAAATATCGTTTGCAAAATTACTGCAACGCGTTCCGTTGGGAACCCGACAACGTTATCGTAACTGCCCACAATGTGCGATACAAAACCACTATCTTGTATTCCATATGCCCCAGCCTTGTCCATTGGCGAACCAGTTGCAATGTAGTCATCAATTTGCTTGTCAGAAAGGTTATCAAACACCACTTCCGTTGTGTCGGCAAAAAGCCAAACGCCCAGTTTATGCACAATACAAACACCAGTATGCACAAGGTGAGTTTTGCCCGAAAGAGCAGTTAGCATTTGTTTTGCATCAGCAACATCTTTGGGCTTGCCAAGCAGTTGGCCGTCCAATTCTACCACAGTATCGCAACCAATAACAACGGCATCGGGGTGTGTCTTGAAAACTTCCAACGCTTTGCGATTGGCAAGCTCTTTGGCGATATCCACAGGCAACTTTGCTGTGGAAGTTTCCTCACCTACTGATGGGATGACGGAAAAGGCGTAATTAAGTTTTGATAGCAACTCCCTGCGTCTTGGGGAATTGCTTGCTAAAATCAGTTCCATTGTTACATTATATATCAATTTGATACTTTTGTAAAGACGTTGCAAAAAGTTTGCATTAATTTGCAAATTAATTTACCATCCATCACAGACCAAATAAATTGTTCCATGCATTACCATTGGACATACAAATATATTCTGTTGCTTTGCAAGTTGCAGACGCTAAAAAGCAAAAAGAGCCAGACAATTGTCAAGCTCTTTTGGATTTGTAAAATTGAATTTGCTTACAATTCTTTTGTTGAAAAATCTCGTCACTATGCAAAATTCTTGTTGTTGCCTATATATGCCTATTATAAATACATAAATATATCCTTATTATGCTGACAACACGGCAGACAACAAAACTAT
>JAFTNE010000150.1 GCA_017452035.1 Clostridia bacterium | reverse complement strand
TTGAATCCAATTTACCATATAATAAATTACTATTCTATTGACAAAAAGTGTGTTTGGCTATATTATATTATTATATTGAGAAGTTTTTGGAGTTGCCTGAAAAATTGTCAAATTGCCACTCCTAACAAGGAATTGAACAATGCAAAAAAACAACCAAGACATACTCATTTTGGGAATTGAATCATCCTGTGACGAAACGGCTGCATCCGTTGTAAAAAACGGTAGAGAGGTGCTTTCCAACGTGGTGTTTTCCCAAATTGACATACACAAGTTGTACGGTGGTGTTGTGCCAGAAATTGCCAGCCGAAACCATATCCAAGTGGTGGACGAAGTGGTAAAGCTTGCACTTGACGAGGCCGGTGTTACACTAAGTGACATCAACGCCATTGCCGTAACCTACGGCGCAGGACTTGTTGGCGCGCTACTTGTGGGGGTATCCTTTGCAAAGGGATTAGCCCAAGCAAGTGGATTGCCACTTATTGCTGTAAACCATATCGAAGGTCACATCTGCGCAAACTACATCACCTACCCAGATTTGCAACCACCATACATGTGCTTGCTTACCAGTGGTGGACACACTGCCGTTGTAAAGGTGGAGGATTTTGACAAATACACTGTGCTTGCATCCACTGTGGATGATGCCGTTGGCGAGGCGTTTGACAAGGTTGCGCGCGTACTGAAACTGCCCTACCCAGGTGGCCCTCACGTGGACAAACTTGCCAAGACAGGTAGCCCCAACTACAAGTTCCACTCGGTTGTAATTTCCAATGGAAACTTTAGTTACAGTGGCTTGAAAACTGCTGTTATAAACACTGTACACAACGCAGTGCAAAAGGGCGAAACCATCAACCCTGCCGACATTGCTTGCTCCTTTAACCACTGTGCAATTGACGGACTTATTGACACGCTGAAACTTCACACTCAAAAAAGTGGACTCAATACTGTTGCCGTTGCTGGTGGCGTTGGCGCAAACAGCTATCTTAGGGAACGCATGAAAGAGTTTGAGCTTGACGGCATACGCGTGTGTCTTCCACAACTCAACCTGTGTGGAGATAATGCAGCAATGATAGCTTCACGTGGCTATTTTATGTATCTTAACGGCGAGTTTGGAGATTTGTCTCTAAATGCCTGCCCTACACTTAAACTTCGTGGCGAAAAACCACATTCCTAATAACGAGGCAATATGAAGAAAAAAACATCCCAATACCAATACGCCCTACCAGACATTAACGTTGGCTTGACTGCCGAAGACGTTGCAATGCGCGTCAAGGCAAAACACACCAACAAAACAAAAAAGGTTGTCGGTAAAAGCTATTTGCAAATTTTTGTAAGCAACATTTTTACCTTCTTTAACCTGCTGGGCTTTATAATCTTTATACTGATGGCGCTGTGTGGAAGTTGGTCCAACATGATGTTTGTCGTGGTAATACTGGCAAACACCGTGGTGGGAATATTCCAAGAAATTCGCAGTAAAATTGCCGTGGAAAAACTTTCCATTGTAAGCGAGCCAACGGTGGATGCCATCCGTGATGGCAAACAACAACAAATCAAAACGCAACAAATTGTACTGGACGACATTTTGCTTTACACTGCTGGAAAGCAGGTTTGTACTGACGCTATCATTGAAGTGGGCGAAGTGGAAGTAAACGAATCTATGCTAACAGGTGAAAGTGAACCTGTCAAAAAGAAACGTGGCGACATCCTTTACAGTGGTAGCTTTGTTGTATCGGGCAACTGCACCGTACGTGTAACCGCAGTTGGCAAAGATAACTACATCGAGCAACTTTCTGCCAAGGTTAAAACTGCCAAGATGCCCAACTCGCGAATCATTAAAGGCATCATGTCCATCATCAAAGTGATTGCAATCATCATCTTCCCCTTGGGCATTGCAACATTCTTTACCAGTGCCGAAATCGCCAGCTTGGTGGGTGTAGACAACGTTGTTGGGCAATACTTCCAAGGCGTGGCCGAAATAAAACAAACGGTAAACGATGCTATTGTTAGTGCTGCTGGTAGTATGATAGGTATGGTTCCAAGTGGTATGGTGTTGCTTACAAGTATGACGCTTGCCGTTGCTGCGTTGAAACTGGCACACAAAAAGGTGCTTGTTCGCGAACTGCCTTGTATCGAAATGCTTGCACGTGTAGACACCTTGTGCCTAGACAAAACGGGAACCATCACTGACGGAAGTATGACGGTGGAACAAATCATCCCCGTTGACGGAGACGAAACAACTTTAAAACAACTGCTTGCAACACTTGTTGCTGGCACGCAAGATAACAACGCAACAGCCGTTGCAGTAAGTAACTATCTCAAGGACGTTGCCCCACTGCCAACCACAGCTGTTTTACCCTTTAGCTCGGTGCGAAAATTCTCGGCAGTGACAACAAAAAGTGGCACAATTGCTATGGGCGCAGCAGAGTTTATGTTCAAGCGAGAAAACAACAAAAGTTTCTTCAAACAAATAGACAAGTACCTTGCACAAGGCTTGCGTGTGCTTGCAGTGGGCAAAAGCAATCACGCTATCAAAAAGGATGGCGTTGACGGGCTTGTTCCTTGTGGAATAATTTTGTTGCAAGACACCATCCGTGCTGATGCGCCGGAAATCATCAAGTGGTTTGTGCAAAATGACGTACAAATAAAAGTAATTTCCGGAGATAACCCACTGTCGGTATCGGTAATTGCTCAAAAGGTGGGCGTTGCTGGCGCAGAAAAGTACATCAGCTTGGAGGGTATGACGGAAGAAGAAGTTTGGGCAGTTGCCAACGACTACACTGTGTTTGGTCGTGTTACCCCCGAGCAAAAGGCCATTTTGGTCAAGGCAATGAAGGCGCAAGATCACACCGTTGCAATGACAGGCGACGGCGTAAACGATATTTTGGCAATGCGCGAAAGCGACTGCGCTATTTCCGTTGGATGTGGAACTGATGCAGCCAAAACTGCTGCCAACTTGGTATTGATGGACAACAAGTTTGGTTGCTTGCCCAACGTTGTTGCCGAAGGTCGTCAAGTTGTAAACAACATTCAAAACAGTTCTACGTTGTTCTTGATGAAAACTTGTATGACGGTATTCACCACAATTTTGCTACTGTTTTTGCCATACAGCTACCCATTTGCACCACAAAACTTGTACGCAGTTGAGTTTTTTGTAAATGGTATTCCTGCATTTTTGCTGGCGTTAAAGCCCAACCGTAATCGCATAAAGGGCGACTTTGTAAAGAACATCCTAAAACGCGTAATACCAAATGGTATAGCCATGTTTGGCTCGGTAGCGTTAACGTACATCTTTGCAAAAACCATCGGTCTTACTGTTGAGCCAAACGGCCTTGTAAATGCCGACCAAATTACCACCGTTGCAATGCTTGCAATGACAAGTGTTAGCGTGCTTGGTTTGTGGGTAATCATGTTCCCATTTGATATGCTAAACATTGGCATTGGCCTTGTAAGCACCTTGGGCGTACCTGCATTTTTGACGTTAGCACCACTTGTGTACAATGCAATATTCAAAGATGCCATTGCATTGGACCCATCCAAAGCAATGCAACTGACTGTTGCAATCCCAACTAACGCAATATGGTTTATTGTTATCAACGTGCTACTGATGACGGCTATTATGGTGGTTGGACGAATTGTTATCACACATTTGGAAAGGAAAAACCCTCAACTAATGCAATAATACAAAATGCGTTCCTTGTTTGGAGCGCATTTTTTGTTGCCGTTGCAACCTTATCTTGGAAAAAACGCATATGGAAATTTTGAATACGATACTTTTTTAATACAAGAACGGCGATTTTTGCCAAACACAGCTTTAGCAGTATTTTTAAAAGTGTTATTTGGGCTTTTTGCGTGAAAGATACCTCTTTTGCAGTGTGATTGATGGGCGTTTTGTCAACAAGTTGTGGTTATTTTACACAAACAGTTGTGTAAAAATGGAAAATTTGGTACAATGTAGATAATGACAAGTTTGCGCTTGTTTTTTAGGAGCGAAAATATGAAAACTAAAATTGGTGGTCAAGCCGTTATCGAAGGCGTAATGATGCGTGGCGCAACAAGCATGGCTTTGACAGTTCGTGACGAACTGGGTCAAATGCGCACCGAAACAACTCGCCTTGCAACAAAAAAACCTTGGTATAAAAAAGTTCCTTTTTTGCGTGGAATTATCAACTTGGTTAGTTCCATGACGGAAGGAACAAAAATAATTTCCAAATCTGCCGAAGTGATGATCGAAGATGAAATTGATGCATCTGGCGAGGGCTTTGGTGGTCTTATGGCTGTATCTATGCTGTTGGGTATTGCTTTGGCACTGGGTTTGTTTATCGTTTTGCCAACGGCAATTACAACGGGTGTATTTGCGTTGTTCAAATTGGACGTAGACAGCCTCGACTGGGCGTGGTTAAAATCGCTTATCGAAGGGGTTGCTAAAATGGCTGTGTTAATTGGTTACATGGCAAGCGTATCACAACTCAAAGAAATCAAACGCGTGTTTATGTACCACGGCGCAGAACACAAAACCATTGCTTGCTACGAGGCAGAGATGGAACTGACGGTGCAAAACGTACAAAAATGCAGTCGTTACCACGACCGTTGTGGCACAAGCTTTTTGGTGTTTACTGTGGTGCTTTCCGTCATTTTGATGATGGTTTTGGACGTAGTTTGCGCAGCGTGCAACTTTACGTTGTTTTTGCAAAAGGAAAACTGGTGGCTACGAGCATTGCTCAAAATTGCGCTGTTGCCGTTGACTGCTGGCGTAAGCTATGAAGTACTTATGCTACTTGCTTGCTCAAACTTTGTGTTGTTCCGTCCTTTGAAGTGGCTGGGCAAACAATTTCAAAAGCTCACAACAAAAGAGCCAACGGACGACATGTGCGAAGTGGCAATCAAATCCTTTGTAACGGTGTTGGAAATGGATGCCGACCCAACCATTGCCGAAGTGAGATTCCCCGAACCACTTACCGTAGACCAATTTAAGCAAAGCTTGGCAGACAGCGAACTGCCTACACTTGTTGGAACGGGCGACGTTGACTGGCTGACAACAGCTGTACTTCACGTAAAAGCAAGCGACCTCACAAAAGAACTCAAAATACCATTTGGCTGGGTACTTCGTGTACAAAAGATGTGCGAACGCATCAACGCCGGCGAACCATGGCAACAGGTGGTTGGAACAGCAGAATTTTGGGGACGTAACTACAAAATTGATAAAAACGTGCTTATCCCTCGCCAAGAAACAGAACTTGTTTGCGAACAAGCACTAAAACACGTAACAGACAAAAGCAAAGTGCTGGACTTGTGCTGTGGCAGTGGCGTTTTGGGTATTACCCTTGCTCTCGAAAAGGGCGCAAAGGTAACCTTGGCAGACGTTAGCAAAGAGGCATTGGCCGTTGCCAAGTTCAACGCTAAAAACTTGAAAGCCAAAGTAAAAACTATTCACACGGATATGTTTGCCAAAGTAACGGGCAAGTTTGACGTTATTGTGTGCAACCCACCATACATTGAAAGTGACGTTATTGCAACGCTTGATGCAAGTGTGCGCGACTACGAACCACATCTTGCACTTGACGGTGGCAAGGACGGCCTAAACTTCTATCGCATTTTGGCAGAGCAAGCAACAAATTTCCTCACACCAAATGGAACGTTGGTTTTGGAAATTGGCTACAACCAAGGCCAAGCTGTATGCGACTTGCTTGCTGATAAATTTGACGTTGAGTATCTAAAAGACTACTCCAACAACGACCGAATTGTAATTGCAAAACTCAAAAACCATTAGCTTTTTTGTGTATAAACTGTCCCAAACAAAATCTACACAAATAAGTATAAAGAGGTAAAAAGAAATGACACAAAAATTAGACAAAATTGTTGCTCGTTACGAGTTTTTGACGGAGGAAATATCCAAACCAGAGGTTATTGCCAACAACAGTCAATGGAAAAAGTTGGTAAAGGAACACTCTAACCTTCGCCCCATTGTAGAGTGCTACGAGCAATACAAAAAAGCAAAAAGTGAGCTTGATGCCAACATGGAACTTGCCGAAATGGAAACGGACAAGGAAATGCTTGCACTACTCCACGAAGATATCAACTTCCAAAAGAAACAAATTGAAGAACTAAACGACCAACTTAAAGTTTTGCTTTTGCCAAAAGACCCCAACGACGACAAAAACGTTATCATTGAAGTACGCGCTGGCGCTGGTGGCGAGGAGGCTGCACTGTTTGCCAACGAAATTAGACGTATGTACTACATGTTTGCAGACAAAAACCGTTGGAAGGTGG
Source organism: Clostridia bacterium (assembly GCA_017452035.1). GTDB lineage: Bacteria > Bacillota > Clostridia > Christensenellales > CAG-314 > Fimimonas. The sequence goes on along the minus strand of JAFTNE010000150.1, from coordinate 1,234 downwards.
AAGAAATCAACATTGACGAAAACGAACTTGGTGGCTTAAAAGAAGGTTCTTTCATGATTGTAGGCGAAGGAGCTTACTCCAAATTTAAGTTTGAAAGTGGCGTACATCGCGTACAACGCGTACCCGATACCGAAAGCCAAGGACGCATCCACACAAGCACCATTACAGTTGCCGTACTGCCCGAAGCACCCGACGTGGACATCGAAATTTTGGACAAAGACCTCAAAATTGACACCTATCGCTCAAGTGGCGCCGGTGGCCAACACGTAAACAAGACGGAATCGGCAATTCGTATCACACACTTACCAACAGGTATTGTTGTTGCTTGCCAAGACGAACGTAGCCAAATCAAAAACAGAGAAAAGGCGTATAATATCCTTAAATCCAAGCTGTACGACTACTACCAAACACAAGCTGACGCCGAGTACGCAGCAGCGCGTAAAAGCCAAGTTGGTACGGGCGATCGCAGTGAACGTATTCGCACATACAACTTCCCACAAGGACGCGTTACCGACCACCGTATTGGTTTGACGTTGTACTCCATCGAAAACTTTATGAACGGCGATATTGGTGAAATGGTAGAGGCTCTTCGCCTTGCCGACCAAACAGCAAAATTGCAAAACAGCGAGGAGTAAAATAGCAAAATAAAGCACCCATCAGTAGATGAGTGCTTTTTATTACTGTTGACTTTGCTCTACCATTGTTGAATAATTACACCACAATACAAAAGACCACTCAAACGAGTGGCCTTTTTGATTTGACTTTTTTTATCGAAAGTATTGAATCTTTTTTTATTTTATGATATCATTGTATCAAGATATTATGATATTAAAATAGGGAGGTGGCGTTGTGAATAAATCAGATACCCCGACAAAATATAAAATTCCGATACCTTTGAGGTTATCACCTGAACTTTACGATAAGCTAGTGGAAGCTGTTCAAAAGAAGAAGAGGAGCGAACGAGGTTATAGTATAAATCAATACATAACCGAAGTTCTTGAGGCTGAATTAAAGGAGAGAAAACATGTCTGAACAAACCATACAAAATAATTTATACTCTGTTCCTGTAACCATATTAGACAAATATACGTGTTTAAGTTTAGGGGCTACCACTATAAACGACCTGATTAAATCAAAACAGTTGAATAATTTAAGAGTATCCAAAAACTTTGGTAAAAAGCCAGATGTTTTGATTGTAAATAAGAATAAAGAGGTCGTTATTTTTGCAGAATTT
>JAFTNE010000149.1 GCA_017452035.1 Clostridia bacterium | reverse complement strand
TGTCAATTTGGTCGTTGCCCACCACTCCGTAAAACCACTGGTGCGCCGTCTCGTGCGCAATAGCTGTTTGGTAGGCTTGGGATCTACTTGCCACCATTACAACTCCGGGGTATTCCATACCACCATAGCAAAAGTCAGTTTCACATACCGAGTAGCTATCGTAAGGGTATTCGCAGATATTTTTACAGAAGTATTCAAAACTACTTGTTGCCGTTGATAGTGACTTTTGTGGGTCGCTATCTGCAAAGTAGTAGTAGTTTACTGTGGTATCGCCTACCACCTGAGATAACTTTTTGTATTTTGGCGACATCATCAAGGCAAAGTCGCGTACAGCCTCAGCTTTGTAGCAGTAGGTGATGCCACTTTCGCCATTGATAGCCTCTACCATGTTGCCGGTTGACGCTACAACGTAGTCGCTTGGCAGTGTAATTTTTACGTCATAGTTGGCAACGTCACTAACAAATGGATCGCCCACGTTGTAGTAGGGGGTACAGTCAAAGGCGTTGTTTTTTACTACACACAAAATTGGGTACCAGTTACCAAGATGTATCGCGTTGTTTGTGTAGCCTAAGCGATGGTTGATGTTTGCCAACTGAATTTGGTAGGTCATTTCAATGTCGACACTTTCGTCGGGGTACAATTCTGCCGTTGGTACGCTCAAAATGTCCATATCTTGCCCTTCAATTACGTAGGCAACGGGTACGCCGTCCACCTTTACCGTGTCGAAATCAATTTGACCAAAGCTTTCGCCATTGGGATAGGCAAGTGCATGGTACTTTGCTGGCACAATGCAGTTTTTGGCATCTTCGCGATAGGCATTGGCATAGATGTGAAATTTTACGCAGTCAAAGGTGTTTTCGCTGTTGTTGGTAAAAGTTACAGTTTGCGTTGCGCACACAAGATGATGTTCCTTGTCGTAGGTGGCAACAATGGTGTAGTTGTTGCCGTTGTCAATGGCCTGTTGCATCTTGGAGGGCGAGCATCCCACAAACGCAAACAAGCCAACAAATATGCATAGGGCGCAAATACAACACAAAATTTTTCTCATACAAATCTCCAAACAGTTTTGTAAATTGTATGAACGCTTTTGTGGTATTATTCATATTATACAAACATCGCTCGATATAGGTTGACGTTGGATATAGATTTTCATTTTGATGACAATTTACCCCAAATAGCCATTACCAAATATTGATTGAAATCCAATACTTGGATAATTTTTTATATTGAAAATTTAGCGCAAGCTTTCTCGCAATAAACAAAAGTTAACAAATATACACCCCATTGCAAAATTTGTCAATAGGATTTTGTAAAAATGAAATAATATTTTGTTTTTTTTCTTAAAAAAAACCAAAAATTGTGTTATTTAGTTGACACTACCCCGAAATTATAGTAAAATACCACCATTAACAACAGAGAATAGTTAACTCGCCAAGGTATGACGGCTCCGAAGGTTCTCCGAAGGTTGTATTTATTAGCGATTAATTTAATATTTTTTGTTCTAGATACTCGAAATGCAAAAGTGAGGAACTGTTCTGAATTGTTAATTAGGTGTTCTTTTGCTGTGCGCTTTCGAGATTTTTTATTTTGCAGGCACACATTGGGGGAACCGTCCCCTGCAAAGGACGACCGTGGACAATTTGCCTCCACTTAAATGACAGTGATGGCGCGAGTAGCTACGCCCATCTTTACAGCCTATTGATTGCAACGAGAAGCTGATGTCAAATGCGGGCAAATCGGGAGTTGTACCCGTAAAAACAAAATAGAACTAAATAGAAAGGTTCCTTTTTCAGGGAAACTCTCTCCAAATTTGATTGTAACCGAATTATCCGCGGTACAATATATGAAATCAAAAAATTTTAAATGGAGGAAAACAAAAATGAAAAAGACACAAAAAATGCTTGCATTGGTTCTTGCGCTTGCATTGGTTCTTACAGCATTGTTTGCATTGGCAGGTTGCCAACACGACTGTGCAAAAAAAGGCCACAAGTTTGAGAATCGTGTATGCACAGTGTGTGGTGCGAAGGACACATTCACAAGTCATGACTATTTGACTCTTTCACCATCCAACTGGAACGAAATGGACTACCAAGATAACAACGATACAGCTATCCTTGGTTACATTGGTTCTTCTTTCTTCGGATACGACTACGCTTTGATCGATGAATCTAAGGGTAGAGTTACTGCTGACGGAAAATTGAATGTAGAAAACCTCGACTTGACAAAGCACATCGTTACCTACGAAGCTGCTACAGCTTTGGAAGACGTAACAGCTGATTATGCAGAAGCTTGGGGTTTGACAGAAGATCACGTTGAAGAAGGCGGTTACGTTTGGAAGATCACATTGCGTGAAGACCTCAAATGGGACGACGGCACAGCTATCAAGGCTGAAGACTTCGTTTACTCAATGAAGGAACAACTCAACCAAGACCTTATGCCTCTCCGTGCTGATACATACTGGGAAGGCAATGGTATGAAAATCCACAACGCTAAGAACTACTACTACCAAGGTAAACTTGCTTGGCTTCCTTCAACATCTGTATATCCAAAGTACGATGCTTCTCTTCACGAATCTCTTATCTTCGAATGGTTTAACGAAGACGCTCCAGCAGGTTCTTGGTTTACAAACTATCTTTCACCATACGGCTACGGTGCTAACGATGCTCTTTCAGCATATGGTGCTACACCAGAAGATCTTGGTACAACATACGAAGCTATCAATGCGCTCAATGGTCTGACACTTGCTGAAATTTTGGCTGACGAAGAAAAGTCTCCTGCTTTCATGGCATTGAATGGTTACTTTGGCGCTATAATGGAATTCTTTATTTCTAGCCAAGAATATCCCGAAATGACATTTGACGAAGTTGGTATCTTTGCTGCAGAAGGTAGCGAATACGAAATTATCGTTGTTTTGGACGAACCACAAGCTTGGATAAGAGAAGATGGATCTTTGTCCTACACAATCTCTAACTGCTCTTTGCCATTGGTTAAAGAAGATCTCTACGAATCATGCAAAAAAGAGCCTATCGAAGGTGCTGAAAACTGGACAACAACATACAACACAACAGTTGAAACAACTGCAAGCTGGGGTCCATACAAACTGACATTCTTCCAAAACGGTAAGCAATTCAGACTTGACAGAAACGAATATTGGTACGGTTATGGTCTTGATGAATACAAAGATCAATACCTTACAGACGCTATTGTTGTAGATATCATCCCAGAACCAGAAGCTCAAAAGATGGCATTCTGGAAGGGTGAAGTTGACTCTATTGCATTCGACTCTATGGGTGCAGATGCAACAACATACGAAAACTCTGATTACGCATTGTTCTTCCCTGCATCCAGTGGTGCAGCATACGGTATCCAACTTTACAGCAACTTGCCAGTATTGAATGAAAACGGCAAGAACAACTCTATCCTTGCTATCAAGGATTTCCGTTGGGCTATGAGCTTGGCATTTGACCGTGCAAAATTCATAAGCGACCAATTGCTTGGTCTCCAAGTTGGTCTTGGTTTGTTGGGTCCTGGTTACTACTACGATCCAGAAGAATCTTTGTCCTATCGTGATTCTGTTCAAGCTAAGGAAGCTTTGCTCCGTACGTACGGCTTCACAAAGACAGCAGAAGGCAAGTGGACAGATGGTTCTAAGACATACGCTGACGTTGACGATGCAACAGATGCTATGACAGGTTACAATCTTACACTTGCTAAGGAAAAACTTGCTCTTGCAATTGCTGAATTGGAAGGCAACAAAGAAAAGTACAACTACGATCCAAACAAAGACATCATCTTTAGACTTGGTCAATTCAATGCAAAAGCTCCAAGAAGAGCACAACTTTTGCAAGAATGTATTGATAACCTTGTAGAGGGCTCCTCTCTCGAAGGCAAGATCAAAATTGAAATTGTCGATGCAACATCAAACTCTGCAGATATGTTCCGTGATGGCGAATTTGAACTTTACGTTGTAGCTGCTATTTCCGGTGCTGTATTCTACCCATTCAGCACAATGGACAACTACCTTGGTTTCGGCTCCATGTCATACCACGATTACGTTAACTACAATGCTAAGGTTAAGATGACTATGCCAGAAGGCGACTACGCAGGCGCTGGTGAAGAAGTAGAGTTGACACTTCAAGACTGGTCCAACAGTTTGAACGGTAGAACATCCGAAGCTCCATGCTCTTACAACTGGGGCGAAGGTTTCTGCCCAACAGAAGTTCGTTTGGAAATCTTGGCTATGTTGGAAGAATACGCTCTTAGCCAATACCACTCCATCCAAGTAGCAAACGACTACACAGCATCTCTTACTACAGCTAAGTTCCACTACATTTCTGACACATACCACACATTTATGGGTCTTGGTGGCGCTCGTTACATCAGATATGACTACAGCGACTCCGAATGGGCAGCATTTGTAGCTGAACACAATGGTGACTTGAGTGACTTCTACAAATCTTCCAACAACTAATTTGGTAAAGTAGAAAAAACTTAAATTTAATTAACAAATTGTTGAGTGGTGGGGGCATTTTTTGCTCCCACTTACTTGACTGTATAGCAAGGAGAAAAGACAAATGTATATGGTAAAATATATTGCAAAACGTATTGGCTTGATGCTGATGTGTTTTACAATCATTATGTTGATGTGCTTTGTACTTATCAAATTGTTGCCTATCAATATTCAGGGGGCCCCCAGTCCAACCAAGGACCAATTGCTCTACGAAATGGAGGCACGACACTATATTACTAATTTGAAGTATGGACCACAGGGATACATTGTATCCTTCGAAAAGGTGCCCATCATGGAGCAACTGATATCCTATTTACAGCGAGTACTTAAAGGTGACTTCGGTTTGGGAATGTCCATGCCTGCATACCGCAATAAGCCCGTTTTGGATGCATTTTTAACCAGATTGCCACCAACAATCCTTATCAACATTTACAGT
>JAFTNE010000148.1 GCA_017452035.1 Clostridia bacterium | reverse complement strand
AACGGATGGCACTGGTGGTATCATCTTTTTGAACAGCCTGTTGAAGTGCTACTTTGGTAGACTTGGTATCGAGTGCGAACGCGTAAACTGCTGTGACCACCGAGATAAGCCCACCATTGAAGAGGTGCGAGATAACTTTGGCAAAATTGCCATTCGCAAAAACCCACCACCCTGCCCACCTGTTGTAAAGGCAAAGGTAATAAAGGGTACAATTTTGAAAAATGGCAAATACACCACCTATCGTGGCATTTGCTCGGGCAAACAACTGCACGACGTTGCAAGGGCGCACAACGCATCCGTTACGGAGTTTTTGGGCGCAGTTCAACTACTGGCACTGGACAAGCTTGCACAAGCCACCAATTGTCGCGACAAAAAGCCCATCCGTGTGCTTGTACCAGTAAATTTGCGCAAGCTGTACAACGTGGAAACTTTGCGCAACTTTAGTAGCTACATCTTCTACCAATACAACGGTCAAACGGAACTGGCTGACGTTATTGCCGATTTGCAACAACAAACCAAAGAGCAAATGACGGACGATTACTTCCGTGGAATGGTAAGTTTCAACTACAACAGTGGTAACAACCCACTGCTAAAACCCGTTCCACTGCCACTTAAACGACTGGTTGTATCTGCCGTGGTAAACGGACGTGGCGAAGGTATTGTAAACGGCTCAATTTTGTCCAACTTGGGTGTTATCCAAGCACCAAAAGAGTTCAAAGATTTGGTTGTAAGGTACGAGTTTTCCTTAGGAAAGCCCCACCGTTATACCAACTGTTTTTCGTTGGCTACCTACAATGACGTGTGCGTGCTAAGCATCATCAGCAAGTACGAAGAACACGATTTTGAACGTGAATTTTTTACCACTTTGGCAAAACTTGGTGTTGACCTTACAATAGAAAGTGACGTTTGGGAGGATGAACAATGAAATACTGTCCAAAATGTAACGTAAACGTTCATCATCAACTGAACAACTGCCCACTATGTGGCCACTACCTTGACCCCAAAAATGACAACGACAAGTGTGCCATTTACCAAGGTCAAGATGAATTGGTAAAATACCCCGTTCTTAAATTGCCAAAAGAAGTGCCATTTTTCAAATCGCGCTTTAACATACTGCTCCTTGCAGTGATGGTATTTTTAGTTATTGTTGACTTTTTGGATGCAAAAACTCTCACTTGGTCACTTTACACCACGCTTGGCATTGTGTTTGTACTGGTGTGTGTGATGCTACCTATCAACCGAAAAATTAAGCTTGTGGCGCAAATTCGCATTGACCTACTGATGCTTACGGCAACTGCAATACTTTTGGAACTGTTTATATGCAATTGGAGGTTCCAATGGTTCACGGTAGAGTTTGTATTGCCATGGCTGTACGTTGCAGGCATTGTTTTGACGGACTTTTTGCTAATATTTAGCAAGCGCAAATCTCGTTTGTACTCTACGTTGATGTTCTGCACTTTTTTCTCGCTGTTGCCACAAGTAACACTGTGGATATGTGATGCAGCAGGCTGGTACCAATCTAAAACAATGATGGACTCGTTTGTATTTTTTGCAAGCTTGTTGCACTTTGTTGTTGTTTCGGTGGTACTTACAAAATACGTGCGTGAAGAAATGGAAAGACGTTTGAGTATGTAGGCGCAATAAAAGCAACTTATTTTTGCACTCCCCAATAACGATTTTTGCAAAAAAAGTCGATACGTGTTGAAAAAAACAACAAAATACAACTACACATCCCACATATATGTGCTTACATGGTACTCACCTTTTAGCATATCTTTGTGGGATTTTTTTTGCGTTTTTTGGAGGAAATATATGCAAAAAAATGAACTTTCATGGACTGGGGTACTAATCTTAAAATTTGATTGACAGGGTTATTCGTCACAAAAAAGTGCAATTGATATGTTCCTTCTTCACGTTATTGGTTAATATACTTGACAAGCGCAGGAAAATACGGCAATTGGTTTTATCAAATTCAATGAAAATAACATAGTCAATGGCAGTACAACTAAACCAAAATTATGCAGTTGCTTTGTAGTATATCTATCTATCAAAGTGGGAAAAATGTTGTTAGCAGGCACGAAAACTTTGCAAAATACATAGTCTAAAACAAGAGGTTTGGTAAAACGTGACCTGACAAAACACAAGGTAGGTAACAAACAATGATAAGACGAGGGGAACTGTACTACGCAGATTTGAACCCAGTTGTGGGTAGCGAACAGGGTGGAGTGCGCCCTGTTTTGGTGTTGCAAAATGACGTTGGCAACAAGTACAGCCACACCATTATTGCAGCAGCAACAACAAGTAGGCTAACAAAGGCAAAACTACCAACGCATATTGAGCTTGCCAAAGAGCACTCGCCACTATCCAAAAACTCCATTGTGCTGTTAGAGCAAATTCGCACTATAGACAAAAGTCGTATCAAGGAAAAAATTGGCGAACTTTCCCCTGAGATAATGCAACAGATAGACAACGCTTTGCTTGTAAGCTTGGGGTTTTTTACGACAAATTAGGTTGCAACCAAAGTTAAATTTACATCAAAAAAGGAACACAATCGTGTTCCTTTTTTTGTTTTGTGAACCTACTAATAAATAAGCGTATTGATAAAATATCAAATTGCCACCTCAAAGCGTTCGGCAAATGGCTCAAACTCGTAGCCTTCAAGGGCAAAGTCGTCCACGGTAAAGTCGTAGAAGTTGGTAACGTTTTTGTTCATCACAAACTTGGGTGCTGGGTGAGGTGTGCCTTGGAGCATGCGCTCAACCTGTGGAATATGACGGTCGTAGATGTGAGAGTCTGCAATTACGTGTACCAATTCGCCTACTTTGAGTCCACTTACTTGCGCCAACATATGCACTAAAACGGCATATTGCACCACGTTCCAGTTGTTGGCAACGGCCATATCGTTGGAGCGTTGGTTCAAAATTGCATTGAGACGTCCATCCACCACGTTGAAGGTTACCGAATATGCACATGGGTAAAGGTGCATTTCGTGCAAATCTTTGTGAACGTAGATGTTAGTGATAATTCTACGGCTGTATGGGTTGTGTTTCAGGTCGTACAAAACCCTGTCCACTTGGTCCATGTCCCCCTCGGGGTAGTGACTTTTTACCCCCAGTTGATAGCCGTATGCCTTGCCAATGGATCCCGTCTCATCAGCCCAACTATCCCAAATGTGACTATTGAGATCATTTACGTTGTTGCTCTTTTTTTGCCAAATCCAAAGTAGTTCGTCAATGGCTGCCTTAAAGGCAGTACGGCGAAGTGTGATGATGGGAAATTCTTCGGCAAGGTTGTATCTGTTTACAACACAAAACACCTTTTTTGTGTGGGCAGGAGTGCCATCGTGCCAGCGTGTGCGCACGTTTTGGGTGGTATCTTCCCAGCCGTTAGTGAGAATGTTTTGCATGTTTTGTTGAAAAATTACGTCTGCTTTGCTCATTGTATATTACCTCTTTTGTGTACTCAACTATTGTACCAAAATGCGCCCTGCAAGTCAATAGACAGGGCGCTGAAAAATGAGTATTTGTTTTTATTATTGATTTATTGTGCAAGCGTTGCAACAACGTTTTGCATGGCATCAAAGGATTTTTCTCCCTCAATGTAGGCGCGAACTTTGGGCTCGGTGCCACTTTTGCGCAACACAATGCGACAACTGGGGTAAAGTTTTGTTATCTGCTCGGCAATGCGTTTTAGCGTTTCATCCGTGGCTTGACTGGCATTTTTGTCGGTAATGGGGATGCTTTTTGCCATGTAGGGAAGGTCTTGACACTCCCTTGCGTAGGCAAACAAACTGCCCTTTTCGCGATAGATTTTTGCAACAAACAACGCGTTGATGATGCCGTCTGCAGTGGTTGCATAGTCCGTCATTAGGTAGTGACCACTTTCCTCACCACCAAAATTGAGGCTGTTTTGCGCCATAAGGTTAAACACGTTTGTATCGCCAACGTCACTTCGCAACAGCGTTATGCCAAGTTTGTTCAAAGCACGTTCTACACCACCATTGGTCAGTACAGTGCCTACGACAGTGTCCTTTTTGAGCCGTCTACACTCTTTTAGATACTTGCAAATGGCGTAGTAAACCTTGTTGTTGGCAACAAACCTTTCCCCCTCAAAAACGGCCAGACGGTCGCAGTCGCCGTCAAAAGCAAAGCCCAAGTGAAAGTTGCCACCCACAAGCTTGCTTTGCAAAAATTCCGTATGTGTTGCGCCACAGTTTACGTTGATTTTGTCGCCACAAATGGTATCGCAAAAGGATGTTACCATTGCGCCAGCCTTTTCAAAAACTTTGGTTGCCACGCGATAGCTTGCGCCATAACAACAATCCAACGCGATGCGCAAACCCTCTAAATGGACGTCCACAGATCTAAAAACGTCTTCGGCGTAGATGTTTTGAATGTCGTAAAAGACAGGCTCAAACAGCCCCTGTGGCGTAAAATTTGCCGTGCTTTGGCTGGACATCATTGCCGATACAACCTTTTGCTTGGCAGAGCATAGCTTTACGCCGTATTTGTCAAAAACTTTTAGGCCGTTGTCGTTGGGTGGGTTGTGGCTGGCTGTTATCATAACGCCATAGTCGCCACCAAACTTACGCACAAAGTGTCCAACGGAGTTGGTAGGCAGTACACCCAAATTAATGACGTTGCCACCACCTTCGTAAATACCCTGCGAGAGGCACTGAAAAAGCCTTTCGCCCGAGTTGCGAGTATCACGTGCTACAACAATGATTGGACAATCGTGCCCCAAAAGAGCCAACGATTTGCCAAGCAAAAAGGCAGTACCATCATTCAAGGTACTGCCGCCGTATGTTCCACGAATGCCATCGGTACCAAAAAAATTCATAATTGCTCCTTTCCCCAGGTGGGTTGAGTTTTTGTATGTGATGATTTTTCTTTGGTATAGTGTATGCTGTTATGTGGACAAGTTATGCTTGTTGTTTTGTCTGCAACTAAGCAAAAAGTAAAAATTTGCGTTGTGATTTTGTTGTCAAAGCAAAGTGGTATTTCGTACTAAACACTACTTTACCGTTTTGCTATAAGCTGATGCAAAAAGACCAGCTTTTGCGCCATCGCCACAAGCTGTTACAATTTGTTTAAGTGGGCCGTTGGTAACGTCCCCTGCTGCATACAAGCCCTTGACGTTTGTTTGCGCGCGATCGTCAACTACAATGTAACCCTTTTGCATGTTGAGGCCATCCACATTGACAAAATCGGTTGCTGGTGTTGAGCCTACTGCCACAAACACACCTGCAACGTCCAATCGCGTGGTTGTGCCATTGGCAAAAACGTCAATAAATTGCACTTCGCCCTCTCCACCGATGGTGGCAACTGTGCCATTTACCAGTTGAACGTTGGGTTTTGAAAGTAGCTGGTCAATAACCTTTTGCTCGCCAGTAAGTTCGGCATTAGCAACAAGGTATACAGTTTTGCAAAGGTCAGCTAAATACAATGCCTCCTTGGTGGCCGAGTTACCTGCGCCCACCACAGCTACGTCCAAATTGCGATAGAAGTTGCCATCACAAGTTGCGCAGTAGCTAACACCCTTGCCAATGTAGTCGTTTTCGATACCCAGTTTGTTGTGCGTTGTACCCGTTGCAACAATTACAGAGTCAAAGGTGTGTTGACCTTTGTCCGTTGTGATGCAAAAGCCATTTTCACACTTGGTTAGCGACAAAACCTTTTGACGGGTTTGTTT
>JAFTNE010000147.1 GCA_017452035.1 Clostridia bacterium | reverse complement strand
GTTCCACACAACTCGTGAAACTGCAACTTTGCTACACACTGCTATTGTATGCTTGTACTTTTGCCAAAATTACGCCCTTTTGCAATTTTTACAGCGCAAAAAATGTAAAAATATGACGCTATTTGTTTAATAGTAAAACCCACTTTTGAACGATACTATGTGTGCAATAGGGGCGCAACAATGTACTACCTTTGAAATAATTTAGGTAGTTTTGTTGCAAAATTGTGTCGCAAAGTTTTTGGAGTTTGGTGTAAAAGTTAAACAAACTGTCAACACTAACATCAAAACCAAAACAAGGAAGGTATTTTTAATGAGTTTCAATCCATTTAACGAAAAGCCTTTGCGTACGGCTGACAACTTTTACAGCTGGAAGCAACTGGCTTTGAAACCTTACAACAAGTTTGACGTTGACCCATACACGCGTGTACGTATCATTTTGGCAGCTGGTGCCGAGTTTGAAGCTGTGTGGTTTGGACATCAATTCCACCGTCATTGCGACAACAACGACATTCGCCGAGAAATTGCTGTAACACGCCGTCACGAACAGCAACAACAAAAGCGCATTGCAAGCTTAAAGCCCATTGGCGAAGGCATTTTGGAGCATACCATTGGCTACGAACAACTTGCCGTTGACCTAACAGCCATTTTTGCCCAACGCGAAAGCGACAAATATGTAAAAATGGCAATGGACTTTGCTTTGCTTGAAGACTTTGACCACCTTTACAGATATGCCGATTTACTGGAAATGGACAAGGGCATTGTTGCCGAAAAGCTTGTTGGTGGCTACACCGAACTTATGCCAGGTCGCCCCACCATTGCCGAACACCGTTACCCAACGGACGACATCAAACGGTACGTCAACTTTAAAAAGGCAAACAGTCTTACAAAACTTGACATCAATATTTTGACAGCTGCCGAACAACAAACCATGAACTACTACATGAACCAGGCAAACTTCTACCAAAACAAGATGGGCCGTCAACTTTACACCGAAATTGCCATGATTGAAGAGCAACACGTATCTTTGTATGGTGGCTTGAAAGACCCAACTTGCACTTGGTTGGAAGAGAATTTGATGCACGAATACACCGAGTGCTACCTGTATTACAGTTTGTGGCAGGACGAAACGGACCCACTTGTCAAAAAGGTGTGGGAACAACACTTCAATGACGAACTATCCCACCTACACAAAGCTGTGGAACTACTGCAAAAATACGAAAACAAAGTTTGGGAACAGGTCATCCCCAAGGGAGAGTTTCCAGATCTACTCAAATTCCGTTCAAATATCGACTATGTTCGTGAAGTACTCAAAAACACCGTCAACCTCACCGGTAGTGGCGAAGACTACAAACCTGTTGGCGAAATGGCAGGCGAAAGCAAGTTTTTTGAGTATCAAAGCCAAGTTAACGTCAAGGATTGTGACGTTGCTAGCCACTGCGTAATCAAAAAGTATATTGCCGACAACAACCGTGACTATCGCTTTGAAACAGCCGAACACCCCATTGTGGAACTGCGCGATAGAAAGGTAGACAACACCACTGTGGGTAGATAGTTTTTGCCATTGCACAATCAGCAATTGCCATCTATACAAAATTGCTGGCAGAGTAAAATGTCAACTTAAATGTCAAGGCAATGTAACTTGTAAAAAGAAAAGACACAGAGCAATCTGTGTCTTTTTGTGTTTTTGTGTTATCTATTTCTTGATAAAATATGGGCCAAGGCCGATGTGTTCCTCGTGAGTATTTAGATACACCCACGAAAAATCTTCAGCAAATACATATATTTCCATACCCCCAATTTCTTTGGCAGTTAAGTAATCCTTTGTAATACTAACACAACATACATCAGCTATTTCGTCGATAACCAAAGCATTAGATTTGTCACAACTATCGTACGCCCTTCGAGCATCTTCTCCGGATAAATACTTATCTGCGCTAATCAATTCCCAAGAAAACAAATGCCATATATAGTTATTCCCCAATACATGCTTACGAAGTAGTTTTTGCGGAACATCTTTGGCATATTCTTGAATAAACGTACGTTTAAAATCATCAAACAGTTTGTTTCTCATCCAAAATATCTCCTATGAAACACCATTACTTTTACCTGTGAACATACATCCTTGACGTTCCGTCAGAACTGTCTACCATACACAAAAACTCCCAGCCATACCTTTCGTAAAAGCAGGTGTGGTCGGTTACAAGGTAAACGGGTGTAATGCCCTTTTGTCGCAAGTCCTCTACTGCCATGTTGAGCAAAGTTCCTGCAATGCCTTGTCCACGGTGGTCGCTTTCGGTATAAACTGCGCAAATGTTGGGGGATAAATCCTTTCTGTTGTGAAAGTCGTTTTCGATAACGCCCAAGCCACCAACAATTTGTCCGTCACACAAGCAAAGGTACCAGCCCAGTTCCGTTTGGCCACCAAGGTAGGCTTGCATACACTCCAAGTACGCGCTTGTTGGAACGCCCCACTTTGCATTGAACCACTCAGCTGACTTTTGCATCAACTGTGGCGCATCTCGCAGGGTAATGTAGGTGTAGTGTGTCATGTTAATCTCCGTCAATTAGCGCAAATACACAAGCCCTCTCAGACACCTTTGGTGCTAGCTCTCCCATAGGGCGAGCCTTTTAAAGTCACTTGCTTTGCGCAACGCCTCTCCCCGAGTGAGAGGCTTTTAGCCATACCGATTTAATTAGTTTTAATATTGTATTGTCTAACTATAAAAATGCAGTTAGAATTATCTATCCTTGTAAATATCTACCAAATTGAGGGCAACTTCGTATGCTTTGTACATATCTTCCAAGGGGATGTACTCAAAGCGTCCGTGGAAGTTGTAGCCACCGGTAAACAGGTTGGGGCAAGGAAGGCCTTCGTAGCTAAGGCGTGCGCCGTCAGTTCCACCACGAATTGGGCAAACGTGAGGAGTTACGCCCAAGCGTTCCATAGCAAGCTTGGCGTTGTCTACCAAGTGGATGTGTGGGGCAACCTTTTCTTTCATGTTGTAATAGCTGTCTACAATGGTAACTTGCACTGTGCCTGCGCCGTGCTTGGTGTTCAAAAAGTTAACAATTTGCTCAAACAGTACCTTTTTTGCCTCAAACTTGGCTCTGTCGTGGTCACGGATGATGTAGTGAACTGTGGCTTGCTCGCAGTCGCCAACAATGTCGGTAAGGTGGAAAAAGCCCTCGTAACCTTCGGTATACATGGGGTTGTCAAATGCGGGCAACAAGCTTTGCAATTCCATTGCGATAAGCACTGCATTTACCATCAAGCCCTTTGCAGAACCTGGGTGTACCGACTTGCCATTGACTACCACCTTTACGCCAGCAGCGTTAAAGTTTTCGTATTCAAGCTCGCCAAGGCCACCACCGTCAATTGTGTAGGCACCATCTGCACCAAAGCCCTTTACGTCAAAAAAGTCGGTACCACGCCCCACCTCTTCATCGGGAGTGAAGGCAATTTTAATTTCACCATGAGGAATTTGTGGGTTAGTAACAAGAGTTTCGGCAAGGCGCATAATAACTGCCACGCCAGCTTTGTCGTCAGCACCCAAAAGCGTTGTTCCGTCCGAGCTGATGATAGTTTTGCCAACGTGAGCGTTTAGGCTTGCAAATTCGCTTGGGGAAAGCACACGACCGTTTGCAAGTGGAATATCTTTGCCGTTGTAGTTGGACGTAATAATTGGCTTGACGTTTGCACCACTAACTGCGCTGGATGTATCTACATGAGCGATAAAACCAAGCTTGTATGTACCACTTGTGTTTGCTGGAATTGTTGCGTAAACGTAGCCGTTTTGCTCGTCCATTTTGGTGTCGATACCAAGGGCAATTAGTTCGTCACGCAACAACGTGAGCAAATCGAATTGCTTTTTGCTACTGGGGAATTGTTCCACCTCGGGAACAGACTCGGTATCAATGGCTACGTATCTAAGAAAATTTTGTAAAAGTTTGTTCATATGATTTTCCTTTTGGTTAAGATTGATTTTGATGTAAATGAGATTGCAAGTGCAAAAGCATTACCTGATAACAACCTGCATGTGGTAGCACTAACGCCCTCTCCGTCACGCTATCGCGCGCCACCTCTCCCATAGGGCGAGGCTAAAAGCACATACGTAATTGCAATCACACAAGATTGAATGTGAATTAACCCCTGTCTTCGTCAATGTAGGTTGCCATGATGTCGGCAGTGTGCAAATACAGGGCAAGCTTGTACTTGGCGTAAGCATCGCTCAACGCGTAACTACCACCCTTTACACGCTCGTCAAAGCCACCCATGTGCCAGTTGATTGCCATTGCCTCTTCGGGAGTGAGTTTGATGTATTGCGTTGCAATAAACACCGATTTTTCCCCATGGCCATAGGGGAAACGCTCGGCCACTTTGTAAAATGGTTGTTGTACCCAACTGCCGTTTTCCTTGACGTTGCGCATTTCCACAACGTAGTAGTTTACTTTGCAAAGGTCATGCAACAGCCCACAAATGGCAAGTGTTTCGTCAGAAAAGGTATTTGCGTAGTCTTCGCCAAGGTCGCCCTTGACAAGTTTTAGCAATCGGTTGTACACGTTAATACTATGATAGCAAAGTCCACCTGCCTCCGAGGCGTGAAACCTTGCTGATGCTGGTGCTGTAAAAAAGTCGCTGTTTTGCAAATACTCCAACAACTTGTCGGCACCATCACGCTTGATGTATTTTGTGTAAATTGCGATAAATTCGTTTTTGAAACTTTCAATCATAAAGTTACTCCTTGCAAAAACCAGTTTGAACAAATTGATACAACGCACACTTTGGGTAAGTTTTGCTAAAAACCATACAAACGGCGCATTACGTCAACTTGTTACAGTGTTTTGTAACATTATATACCAAACGTTGCAAATTTTCAATAAATATGCAGATATTTTCGCCAAATAACAATAATTGCAAATAAACTATACAAAACTTATCTTTAACCACTGACGGCATTTGCAATCAAAAGCACATTGCGCCAAAACAACAAATTGTAACACTTTTTTGAGAAAAACCATATTGTGAATTAGACTATGAAAAGTCCAAACAGACAAAACAAGTCTAATAAAAATGGAGGTCAAAAATATGTTCAACGGATTGTTTAATGATGGTCATGGCGACTGTGGCCAAGGTGGCACACCATACGGTGGTTGCAACTGCACGTGGATTT
>JAFTNE010000146.1 GCA_017452035.1 Clostridia bacterium | reverse complement strand
TAAACAAATAGGACAGCATCCCACATGCTGTCCTATTTCCATTATATATGTAAATTATGCTATATTTAGCCAAGTGTTGGATACTATGTCTGTCAAAGTATTATCAAGATGACCAATTTTTGACAAACAATAACTAAGTTGGGTGCACTACAACAAGATACAGATAAGTCCACCTTTGTTTTCATTTACAATTCTTCCAACCGTTCGCGTAAGCTTTTGCTTGACTTCAGTAGGCATAGCAACACATTTTCCAAGAAGACCGTCACTTGCAATTCCCGACATTGTTCTACCAAACATATTGGTATTGAGAATTTTTTGAGGATTAACTTTGTATTCGTCAAGCAAGTATTGACTTTGTTGCTCGGTACCCACCATTGGGCTTACGTCAGTAGTAACGTCCACTTTTACAATGTGATAACTTGGAGCTTTTGCTGTAAGCTGTACACCATAAATATTACCTTGTTTTATTACCTTCGGTTCATCTAAATGTATTTGCTCCATTAGTGGGTACACCACACCGTAGCCATTAGCGTCAGCCTCGGCGATAGCATCCTTAAATGTCTCAAAGTGTCTTTTTGCATAGTAACTTGCAGTAATGTAATTCATCAATGACAACTCGTCAAAAATTTCCTCATTGGCCTCTTCAGAGAGAACTTTGAAAAACAGTCCATCTGCCGTTTTAGCGTTGTACGTTACAGTGCCACTGCCACAATCAATCGAAGATATCGCTGTTGATGCAATATATTCGCACTGCAAGTTATCGCACAAGTGATTTGATTCTTTGATTTTGTCAATACCAATTGAGCAGTCTTTGAGTTTGTTGATAATTTCCATAATAACTTTGCTATCTCGAGGCAACGCTCTCATCCAGCTAGGTAGGTTAATAGCCAGCCTACGAATAGGAAACTCGTTCAAGATAGCCAATAATACTTTTTCTAATTGGTCTACGTCGGCGTTTGCAACATCCAATGGCAAAACTGGAACGCCATATTTTTCTTCGAGAGTTCTACAAAGTCCTTGTGTTGCTTCGGAGGTTGGCTCAATTGTATTCAATACAATAACAAAAGGTTTTGACGAGTTTTTGACATCACGCACAGCATGTTCTTCTGCTGTAATATAGTTTTTGCGTGCAATGTCACCGATTGAACCATCGGTAGTTACCACCACACAAACAGTCGCATGTTCTGTTGCTACCTTTTGTGTACCAATTGTTGCAGCACGTTCAAATGGTATTGGCTCACTGTGCCAAGGCGTGCCTACAAGGCGTTGCTTGTCACCATCCAAATGGCCCTCTGCCCCCTCTACAAGGTAACCAACACAGTCAATCATTCTAACGCGTGCAACCTTTTTATCGGAAAGGTCCAGCTGTACAGCCTTATCTGGGACAAATTTTGGTTGCGTCGTCATAATCATCCTGCCATCAGCTGATTGAGGCAACTCATCAATACAACGTTTTTTATCGTTGACGTTTTCAATGTTTGGCACTATCAGTTTTTGCATAAAATTTGTGATAAATGTAGATTTGCCAGTACGAACTGGTCCTACCACCCCAATATATATATTCCCATTTGTGCGAGTGGCAATATCACCATAAATATTGTTCATCAAACTACCTCCTGCTCTTTGTATGATATATGAACAAAGCCTGTTGTTTAGAACACTCCCTACCGAACTTTACAAAATGTAATAAAAAAATGCCACCGAAGTGACATTTAATTTGAACGTTCCATTTACATATAGAAATATGACTAATATTGCCATTGTAGCTCGACACTACTATTTTCCATATACTAACTTGAACAAAGTTTGGTCAAACTGATATTTTTCAATTAGACCTAGAATTTGCTTGGCATTTTTTGAACTAGCCTGTTTACAGTGACACG
>JAFTNE010000145.1 GCA_017452035.1 Clostridia bacterium | reverse complement strand
GTACGTTTTTGTAAGCGCCTGTAACGCATGCAAGAGATTTGAGATTTGCGTCGTTCAACGTATACAAAACTGTTTGTGGACGATTGTTGTCGTCAAGTTGTTGGAAAAATGCAATTACGTCTTCGATATTGGATGGGCTTGCAATAACGTCAAAACCAGCATCTACACCACACAATGCAAACATTTGTGGGTTTACGTTGCGAGTTACACCAAAGTGAAGTTGCATCAAAATACCATACTTGTGGTACATTTTTGCACACTCAACAAGCAAAAATCCAAACAAACTTTGTTTTTCTGTTTCCGTAAGATTTGTTCTATTTACAAACAGTTGGTCAGCTTGTTCTTTGGTTGCGTAGTTGCTTGGGAAGGAGGCAAAGCCGTGGTCGGCAATTTTGCAGTTGTGTTGTACAAAATACGCCAAACGTTGTTCCAACGCGCGCAAAAAATCATCCAATGTTTCAATTGGATAGCCAACTACACTGGCAAGATTTGCCAGTTCGTCATCTGCCAACGTAAGCATTTTGTCAGGACGGAAGGTGGGGGCTACCTTAGTGTTGCCATAGGTGCCGTGAGCCTTCAAGTCGTCACAGGGGGCATCCGTTGTAGCAATGTACTCTACGTTGAACTGCTTGAGCAAGCTCAAAACGGAGATATCTTTGAGCTTTTTGTTTGCTTGCTCGTAGATGCGTTCAGCACTATCTTCACAAAGTGGTTCGTTGATGCCAAACACAAGGCTGAGCTCCATTTGCGTCCAGTAGTACAACGCATTGCCTACAAGTTGTGGAAAAATTGTTGCGTACTTTACAAACTTGTCGTGGAAACTTGCACCACCTGTGATGTAGTACTCGTCCACACCACACATACGCATTGCGCGCCATTTGTAGTGGTCGCCTGCAAGCCAAAGTTCGCCAATGTCGCTGAATTTTGCGTCATCACGAATTTTGTATTGGTCCAAGTGACAATGGTAGTCGATAATTGGGAGACTTTCTACTTTAGAATAGATGTGTTCAGCCTCCCAGCTGTACAACAACAAACTTCTATCGAAAAATTCAAATCTGTCGTTCATAATTATACCTAATTAAACACCAGAGTAGGAGGAGAATCCACCGTCAACTGGGATGATTACGCCTGTAACAAAGCCACTTGCGTTGTCGTCAGCAAGCCACAAAAGTGTACCAATCAAGTCTTCAATTTCGCCAAACTTTTTCATTGGTGTTGCGCCCAAAATTTTGCCAGTACGAGCTGTTGGAGTACCATCTTGGTTGTACAACAAACCACGGTTTTGGTTGGTTACAAAGAAACCTGGGGCAATTGCATTGCAACGGATGTGGCATGGAGCAAAGTGTACTGCTAACCATTGTGTAAAGTTGGATACACCAGCTTTTGCAGCAGAGTAAGCAGGAATTTTTGTCAAAGGTCTAAACGCATTCATAGAGGAAACGTTGATGATGTTACCACCAGTTTTTACCATGTCAGTAGCAAAAACTTGTGTTACCAAAAATGCAGATGTGATGTTGAGGTCGAAAACAAACTTCAAACCACTTTCTTCCAAAGCGAAAAAGTCCTTTGCGCCTTCGAGGTCAGGTGTCATGTATTCGTTATCACAAGTTGCGCGTGGGTTGTTGCCACCAGCACCATTGATAAGCATTGTTACTGCACCAAACTTTGCATTAACTTGCTCCTTGGCACGTTGGATATCGGCCTTGTCCAAGCAGTTGCACTTGACAGCCAATGCATTTTCGCCAATTTGGTCGGCGATTGCTTGCGCGCCAGCAAGGTTGATATCCAACAATGCAACCTTTGCGCCACACTCTGCAAGAGCTTTGGCAAATTCGCCACAGATGATACCACCTGCACCTGTTACTACTGCTACTTGATTTGTCAAATCTACTTTAAATGGAAGTTTCATTATTTGTTTTCTCCTTTTAGTTTGTCGAGCATATCCCAAACGCCCAGCATGTACATGATACCAAGAGCACGGTCGTAAAGTCCGTAACCAGGACGAACTGTGCCAGCCTTTTCTCCCCAGAGGTGTCTGCCGTGGTCGGGACGGATGTAACCTTGATAGTTGTTTTCGTGGTAGGCTTTCAAAATTTCCAAAATACCTGTGTCGCCATCGCAATCACGGTGGCTAGCCTCAGAAAAGTCGCCGTTAGGGAAGTGTTTTACGTTGCGAATATGCGCAAATGCAATGCGATCACAGTGCTTGCGAACGATATCTGCAACGTTGTTGTTGGGGTTAGCGTTCAAACTACCCGAGCAAAGTGTCAAGCAGTTGCATGGGTGGTCTACCATCTTCAAGAAACGGTCAATGCTTGGTTCGTCTACCAAAAGACGAGGCAAGCCAAAAATATCCCATGGTGGGTCGTCCATATGGATGGCCATTTTGATGCCAGTCTCCTCACAAGTGGGCATTATTGCTTCCAAAAAGTACTTCAAGTTTGCCCAAAGTTTTTCGTGGTCAACACCTTCGTACGCTTTGAAAAGCTCGTCCAACTTTGCCATACGTTCAGGCTCCCAACCGGGGAAGGACATGTTGTACTTTTCGGTGAAATCCAAGATGTACTTTGCCATTGCTTTGTAGTCGTCTTGGATCATTCCCTTTTCGTAGAACAATGCTGTACTGCCGTCCCCAACAGGTCTAAACAGGTTAGAGCGTGTCCAGTCGAAAATGGGCATAAAGTTGTAGCAAATGACCTTTACACCAAATTTTGCAAGATTTTTGATGGTTGTTTTGTAGTTTTCTATATACTTGTCACGAGTATGCAAGCCAATTTTTATGTCGTAGTGAACGTTTACCGAATCAACAACGTCAATATTAAAACCATACTCTGCGCATTGAGCTTGTACTTTGGCAATTTCTTCCTCAGTCCAAACTTCGCCAGGCATTTTGTCGTGCAAAGCCCAAACGATACCCGTTACGCCGGGGATTTGTTTGATGTCGGAAAGGGTAATTTTGTCGTTACCATCCCCGTACCAACGAAATGTCATTTGCATAGTATTAACCTCTGTTTGTTAGATTTTGGGCATATTTCAGCAATCTATATTGTACGCCTAAACGGTATAAATGTCAAGATGCAATTGCGAAAATATACTAATCAATTGTTAACAAAATTTAAAAAGTATAGACAGATTTAATAATAACTGCCTATACTTTTGCAATTTGTTATATGTATGTTGTATCTTGTTTCTTTGCAAATCACTCGGCAACGGAAGTTGTATCTGTTGTAGCATCTACTACGCTTTCGTCAGCAATTTGTACTGTTGCATCAGTTTGAACGTCCACGCCAACAAGCTTATTGTCGTATTGCGCTTGCTTGTAGGCAAATTGTTTGCGATAAGCTTTGAGGGCGAAGGGGGCAAACATCAACAATGCGCATATTTCTGCAAATGGGTAGCAGAACCAAATACCATTTGTTTGCCATAGGTAATCAAACAAAAACGCCGATGGAATCAAGAATATCAGTTGACGGCAAAGGCTCATCAGCAAGCTGGAAATTGGGCTGTTGATACTTTGTAGCATGTTGATAACCAAAATGGAAAAGGCCGCAGGAATAAATGCAATGCTGATAACACGAAAAGCGTATGCACCACTTTTAACGAGCAATGCGTTTTGTGCCATGAGTTCTTCCATTGTTTGACCTTCGGCAGGAATTTGACTTTCAAAAATGGACATCAAAGTTTCTGGCATAAGTTGGAACAACGCAAGCACAACACACATCACGCAAAGGGCAATGGTAAGTGCCTTTTTGAAGGTTTGGTTGAAACGCGTCTTCATGTTTGCGCCGTAGTTGTAACTCAAAATTGGCATTGTACCTTGCATCAAGCCAAACACTGGCATAAAGATGAATGACTGCACCTTGAAGTAGGCCGAAAGAACGTTTTTGCCCATGTTGAAATCGTACTTGTTCAAGATGAGGTTCAAAATGAT
>JAFTNE010000144.1 GCA_017452035.1 Clostridia bacterium | reverse complement strand
TTTAAAATTAAAAGGTAGTTTATGAAGTACGATACCATTTTATTTGATGCCGACAATACGATATTAGATTTTGACAAAGCAGAGTTCGAGGCTTTGCGCCGAGCTTTTGGCCAGTATAATATACAAGTTACTGATGAGCTTGTACGAGTTTATCGCAAAAACAACGTTGCGCTTTGGCAACAGCTGGAAAAGGGGCTTGTAACCAAAGACTACGTTTTGAACAATCGTTTTATCAACACTGCAAAAGAGCTATCTCTCGATTGCGATATTTTGGTCGTATCTAAGTTGTACGAGGAATATCTGCACGAAGGTCATTACGTAATAGAGGGCGCAAAAGCCGTTTTGCAGGGGCTAATTGATATGGGAGCAAGGTTGTACCTTGTAACCAATGGCGTGCTTACAATTCAAAACTCTCGCTTGAAGGGCAGTGGAATTGGTAAGTACTTTGTTGAGCGTTTTATCAGCGAAGAGGTCGGTTCCCCCAAACCACAGGTGGAGTTTTTCAATCACTGTTTTGAGCGCATTGAGAACTTTGATAGTAGCAAAACGCTTATTGTTGGTGACTCACTAACAAGCGACATTCAGGGTGGTATAAACGCTGGCATTGACAGCTGTTGGTACAATCCAAAACACGAACAAAATACCCGTGGTATTGAACCTACCTACAAAATTGATGACCTTGACAAGTTGTTTGAAATTGTAAAGTAGTCAACCTGTGATGATATTTAGAGAGCATTTTTACGGTTTGGGCGTTTTGTAATACCAAATATTTGCAGTTGCTGTCTATTGTTTGGTATGTTGCGTTAAAAGGTACATTCTACCACGTAAATTAAAAAAGGTTAGGAATTTCCTAACCTTTTTCTTATGCATATTTTGTTTTAATTAAATCTTTTCAAGTAGGTTTCGCAAAGCTCTGCCACGATGGCTTACCATATGTTTTTCTTCGCTGGTGCTTTCGCCAAAGGTTTTGCCAAGTTCGGTCGAGTAAAACAGGCAATCGTAGCCAAAGCCACCATTACCATGTTCTTCCGTCAAAATTATTCCGTCAACTCTACCAAATGCTGTAATAATTTTGCCGTCTGGGTAACGCAAAGCAACGCAAGTTTCAAAGTGTGCATTACGGTTTGATTGATTTGCCAGTTCAATTAGCAATTTTTGACGATTTTTTGCGCTATCGTGGTCGCCAGCGTATCTTGCTGACATAACACCAGGCTCTCCGTTTAACGCATCAACGCACAAACCAGTGTCATCCCCAAGTACAGCAAAGGTGGTGTGTTTGGCAATTTCGTTTACTTTAATCAAAGCATTGTCCAAAAAGGTTGTGCCATTTTCCTCGGGGTCACAGTGGATACCCATTTCTGCAAGGGAATACATTTCCTCAAACTTGCCTTGTAATATTTCTTTGATTTCAGCAATTTTGTGTGCGTTGTTACTTGCTATTACCAGTTTCATCTTTATCCTCGTAAAACACAATATTTTTGTTCTTTTGCAAAAGAGCGTCCTTCATTTGGTCAAACTTTGATGGCGCTATCAAAATAGTGGCTATTACTGGGTCGTTCCCCTTCCAAAGATAGCTGATGTACATCATGCCTTGGGTGTACACTATGTTCAAGATTCTTTCCACGCGAATACGTCCACCAAGCAGGTCAAAAAATAATAATTTTATGCGAAGGTGCTTTTCATCCAAGTGGTAGTGCATCGTAAGCAGTGCAACCATTGCAACAATAGATATGCAGGATGTTGCAATGTTGATTTTAGCTCCAACGTAGCTCATGTTCAAAAAGGTGTACACGTCGCACAGTGTAAGGATACTAAATACAATCATAGCAACGCTCAGCGCGATAAGTAACCACATTAAAGCTTTGATCAGTTTATAGTGCTTGGATAGGTATAGAGGAAATCTCATTGTGTCTCCTTGAAAATAGTAACAGTTTGCAAAATTAGTTACGTTGTTGCATATATTATACCCACAATTTAACGTTGTGTCAAATGGTATGTATAGGAGTGGCATTTTGCAATATATCAATTTTGATGCTATCATCAAAAATACACTTATTTTCAAATCAAAACTGGCAAAAAGCAAGCTGTGTGCCGTTGTCAAATGTGATGCATATGGGCATGGTATCGAGCGCGTAGCAAGCTGTCTGCACGATATTGTTGACTGCTTTGCAGTTAATGATGTGGCAGAGGCATTAAAAATTGAAAAGTATGGCAAAGACGTTTTGATACTTTTGCCACAAGATAGGCGCAACACAAACATTGCTGTTGAACATCAGTTTGTACTTACTTTGGATAGCTTTGAAACGCTACATACAATGCTAAAATGCAAAAGTGGGCAGGTCAGGGTACATATCAAGGTGGATAGTGGCATGTCGCGTTTGGGATTTAAGTTGGAAGAACTACCAAGATTGATGCAACTACTTGATGGCAAAAACATAGTTGTTGAGGGCATTTTTAGTCATTTTTACGAGCAAAATAAAATTTCTTGTGATGAACAGTTGAATTACTTTGCAAAATGCAGTAAAATAGTATCGAGGAAGTTTGGCAAAGTAATCAGACACATTGCCAACACCAGTGGCGTGTTGTTGGATGAAAGATACCACTTAGATATGGCTCGTATCGGTTTGGGGTTGTATGGCTACGGCAATTTAGCTTTGATGGTTGCAAAAACTGTCACAGCAAAGGTTATTGCAAAAAAGCAACTGCCCAAAGGTAGCGTTATTGGGTATGGAGCCAAACATGTTTGTAAAAGGCAAACGGACGTAGCCATCATTGATATTGGTTACAACAATGGTTACGCCAGAGGGCTAAAAGCGCCAATTGTCAAAGTCGGCAAGGGTTTTGCAAAAGTTATTGGCAACATTTGCATGTCTATGAGTATGGTTGACGTAACTGGCATAGACGTCAAAATTGGCGATGACGTTGTTGTGTTAGGTGAAGGGGTAAACCCCTCGACTGATGACGTTATAATTTATCAACTATTGTGTAATTTGAGGTAACAATGAGGGTTATTGCAGGAAAATTTAAAGGTCGTGTTTTGCAGTCGGCAGGGGATTCTACCCGTCCAACGCTTGATCGCACCAAGGAAACACTCTTTAATATTCTGCAAATGCGTATTGCCAATGCAACCGTCCTTGATTTGTTTGCTGGCAGTGGACAGTTGGCCATCGAGTGCCTTAGCCGTGGTGCTACGCGTGCAATTTTGTGCGATAACGATAGGGTTGCTCAACAAGCCATAAAAAATAACTTTCAAAAGATAGGCGTTTCGCCTGAACTGTATTCGTGCAGTTACAAAAACTGTCTTGCAAACATTTCCAAGGGCAGTTTAGATATTATTTTTGTCGATCCACCATATGCATCAGGTTATTACAACGATGTTTTGCAAACAATTAGTCAAATGCAACTGCTAACTGACGACGGCATTGTGGTTTGTGAGCATAGCTGTGAGCTAACCTTGCCAGCTGAAATTGGCGATTTGGTTGCCTATGACGAGCGAAAAATTGGCAGTGTAAAGTTTACGTTTTACCAAAGGAGGGAAGTATGTCAATAGGTGTTTTTGCTGGTTCGTTTTGTCCAGTAACAAAAGGCCACGTTGATGCTATCGAAAAATCTGCAAAGCTTGTGGACAAGCTTTATGTCGTTATTGGTGTCAACTTCAACAAAAAGTATGCAATTGACTTGGATGCCCGTCTTGACATGCTAAAACGCGCATTGTCGCATATTTCCAATGTTACCGTTGTAGCTCACGAAGGTATGATGACGGATTTTTGTAAACAAGTTGGCGCAACTGTGATGATAAAATCTATTCGTAACGCGCTTGATTTGCAATCGGTTATCGATTTGTGCGACATCAACGAAAGCTACTGGGATGGCGAAACTGTATTTGTTGTTGGTAGCAAACAATACAGGCACGTTTCCAGTTCGCTTGTTCGCGAGTTGGCAAGTCTTGGACAAAACTTTGATGAGTACGTTCCAGAAAATTGTTTGGAAGAAATCAAAAAATATTTGGTTGGTTAATACAATGTTTATACAACAAAAGAGGTTGCCCAGTTTTGCTGAAATAAAGTCGGCATTACCCTTGGACGACCAATTGAAAAACTTAAAATTACAGTGGGATGAGGACTTGCGACAAAACCTGCTTACAAAACGAAAATTAGTGGTTGTTTGTGGCCCATGTTCAGCTGACGACCCAGTTGCTGTTGGTGAGTATGTTGCCAAATTAAAGCAGGTGGCAAATAGTTGCCCCAACTTGATGGTTATTGCGCGCATCTACACCACAAAGCCACGTTCCAATGGTATTGGCTACAAAGGTCTTTGGTTTGGCGAAAATGGCGATGATATTGCAAGTGGCATTTTTGCTTGTCGTCAAATGATGATTGACTGCATCAAGGCTGGCTTGCCTGTTGCTGACGAACTGTTGTACCCCGAACTGCATCAATACTTTGATGACCTTGTGAGCTACAGCTTTGTTGGCGCTCGCAGTAGCGAAGACAGTTTGCATCGTGCTTTTGCGTCCGGTTTGGACGTTTGCTGTGGCGTTAAAAACTCCACTGACGGTGACGTTGACAAGCTAATTCAGTCGTTGCAAGCTGTATCTTTGCCAACTGTATTCCCATTTGAAGGAGAGCAACTGCAAACGGCTGGCTGTCAATTTGCGCACGTTGTTTTGCGTGGTGGCTCGATTGATGGCGAATATCAAGCTAACATTGATGAACCTAAC
>JAFTNE010000143.1 GCA_017452035.1 Clostridia bacterium | reverse complement strand
TGCAAAGGTACTTATCGTTCAAGCTGACGAAAACACCAAAGAGGCAAAGGTGGTTGTTCCAGACGAAAAACTTTCTCTTGCTATCGGTAAGGAAGGTCAAAACGCTCGTTTGGCAGCTAAGCTTACAGGTTGGAAAATTGACGTTAAATCTTACACTGTAGCAATGCAAAGTGGTATGCTTGACACTTTGGACGAAGGCGAGGATGACGGTGAGTAAGACTAAGAAAATCCCCGAAAGAATGTGTGTTTCTTGTAGGGAAATGAAACCCAAAACAATGCTTGTGCGTATCGTCAACACCGACAATGGTGTTGTGGTGGATACTACTGGCAAAGTTAATGGCAGAGGTGTGTATCTTTGCAAATGCAGACAGTGCATCGAACGTGCCTACAAACAGAAAAATTTTTCTAAGGCAAACGGATTTGCTATTACTGATGATTTGTTTGCCCAACTGGAGTCTATAATTGAACAGTAAAATAGAAACTTACATTGGATTTGCAATCAAAAAAGGCTCGGTGGTATTTGGTGTTGATAATATCAAGTACTATCGCAAAAAGATGTACCTACTTTTGTATGTTGAAAGCCTTTCGCAAAACTCGTTAGATGTTTTAAAACTTACGTCTGAGCGAGTTGGTTGCACTCTGTCACAAATAGAGGATTACGAAATTTTGCAACGTAAAAATTGCAAAGCGTTGGCAATTTGTGACAAATCATTGGCCAACGCAATATTAGAAAATTTGAAGTAGTGGTTGCTGGAGGATATAAATGGCAAATACAACAAAAACTCAACCAAGTAGAATGGAAAACATCAAAACTGTAAAGACAACAGTTGTTACTGCTCGTGATTTGTTACAAACTGTATCAAAGCTCAAGCAACAATCCGTTGCCCTTACCGATTCTATTCGCGCGCGCAAAGCACAACTTGTAGCAGAAGAAAGCACAAAAACTGTAGTTACTCCACCAGTAGTGGAAGCTCCTGTTCAAAAGCCTGCTGTAGTTGAACAACCAAAAGTTGAAACAGTAGTAGAAAAGCCTGTTACGGCTCCAAAACCTGCGCCACAACCAGCACCAGCTACACAAAAGCCAGCTGATAAACCTGCGCAAAAGCCTGCTCAACCTGCTCCTACTCAACCAAAGGTATCCACAGTTGTAGAAAATGGTCGCGAGGTTAAAACATACACTGACGAAAAGGGTAACGTTAAGGTTCGTAAGTTCCTTGATACTTCTGCGCAACAACGCAAACCTGCACCTCGTCAAGATGAACGCCGTTCTGGTCAACAAGGCCAAGGTGGTCGTCCACAACAAGGTGGCCCACGCGCAAATGGTAGACCTCATGGTGCACCAGTAGACAAAGGTGATCAAGTTCCTGCTGACAAGCGTCAACAAGGTGGTAAGCAACCTGCCAAAAAGCCAGTTATTTCGCCAATTGATATTCCACGTCAAGAACCTCAAAAGTCTTACGGTAACAAGAACAAGACCAAAGAGCGTCCAGAAGAAAAACGTGGCACAAGCAAAAAAGCGCTTATCACTCGTAACTACACGGGTGACTACGATGAAGATAGAGTTGTACGCAAAGCTCGTACTGGCAAAAAGGGTGGAGATCAACAACCTCAAGTTGTTGCTCCCAAAATTACTCATGCTGTAATTACCACTCAAGAAGTTGCAATCAAAGTTCTCAGTGAAAAAATTGGTGTTTCTGCATCGGAAATCATCAAGCAACTGTTCAAAGAAGGTATAATGAAGACCATCAACGATACATTTGACTTCGACTATGAAGAGTACATTGCAGGTATGTATGATGTTAAACTTGAACTTCAAGTTTCAAAAACTGCCGAGGAAATTGTTATTGAAGGTGAAGATGACGGACTTGTTGACGATACAAAGCGTCCTCCAATTGTTACCGTTATGGGTCACGTTGACCATGGTAAGACATCTTTGCTGGATGCAATTCGTAATACAAGCGTAACCAGTGGCGAAGCTGGTGGTATCACACAACACATCGGTGCCTACACAGTTACTGCTAATGGCGAAACTATCACATTTATTGATACCCCAGGACACGCAGCATTTACTGCAATGCGCGCCCGTGGTGCAAAAGTTACAGACGTTGCAATCATTGTTGTTGCAGCAGACGACGGCGTAATGCCTCAAACAATCGAGGCTATCAACCACGCCAAAGCAGCCGAAGTTTCCATCATTGTTGCAATCAACAAGATGGACAAGCCACACATCGACCCCGAAAGAGTAAAGCAACAACTCACCGAGTACGATTTGCTTGCTGAAGAATGGGGTGGAGACACAATTATGGTTCCAGTTTCTGCAAAGACAGGCAAAGGCATTGACCAATTGTTGGAAAGCGTATTGCTTGTTACAGAAATGAAAGAACTCAAGGCTAACCCCAAAAAGCGTGCAACAGGTACAATTATTGAGTCCAGACTTGACAAGGGTCGTGGTCCAGTTGCAACAATTTTGGTAAGCAATGGTACACTTCACGTTGGCGATAGCCTTATTGCAGGCGCAGCAACAGGTAAAATCCGTGCAATGTTTGACGACAAGGGACGCAAAGTTAAGAGTGCAGGTCCATCCATGCCAGTCGAAGTACTTGGCTTCTCCGAAGTTCCTCAAGCTGGCGACTATATGTTTGTTGCTGACGAAAAACTTGTAAAGAAGGCTGCCGAAGAACGCAAAGATAAGATCAAGGCAGAAATTGCTCGTCAAACACCTGCAATGAACCTTGGCGATTTGTTTGGCCGTATTTCTCAAGGTCAACTCAAAAATCTTAATATCATTTTGAAGACTGACGTTCACGGCTCTTTGGAGGCATTGAAGGCAAGTCTTGAAAAACTTTCCAATGACGAAGTTGTTGTATCCTGCATCCATGGTGGTGTTGGTGGTATCAACGAAACAGACATCATGCTTGCAAAGGCAAGCCAAGCAATTATCATTGGCTTTAACGTTCGTGCTGACTCCAAAGCAAAGGCTCTTGCCGAAACCGAAGGCGTTGACTTTAGACTTTACTCTGTCATCTACGATGCAATTGACGACATTACAGCAGCTATGAAGGGTATGCTTGCTCCAAAATTCCGTGAACAAGTTACTGGTACTGTCGAAGTACGTGAAGTATTCAAAATTAGTGGTGTTGGTGCCGTTGCAGGTTGCTACGTTACTAATGGTAAAGCTGTTCGTGGTGGTAAAGTTCGTGTATTCCGTAACGATGTTAAGGTATACGAAGGTAACATAGCAGCTTTGAAACGTTTTAAGGATGATGTAAAAGAAGTTGCATCCGGCTACGAATGTGGTATTTCTATCGAAAACTACAACGATATTAAAGTTGGTGACGTATTCGAAATTTATCAAATGGAAGAAATTGCTCAATGAGAACGGAAAAACTGAATGCAGAATTCAAAAGATACATTGCAGAAATTTTAACAAAAAA
This sequence comes from Clostridia bacterium, assembly GCA_017452035.1. Classification (GTDB taxonomy): domain Bacteria; phylum Bacillota; class Clostridia; order Christensenellales; family CAG-314; genus Fimimonas. The sequence goes on along the minus strand of JAFTNE010000143.1, from coordinate 2,742 downwards.
GGTCAAGGACCCTCGTATTACAGAGATGTTTACAATTGTCCAAGTTGATTGTGACAACGACCTTTCTTATGCAAAAGTATATGTTAGCATCTTTTCCACCAAGCCCGAAAAGGCCGAGGCTACATTTACTGCCATCAAGGAAAACGCCCACATTGTACGTCGTGAAATTTCTCGCAATATGCACATTCGTAAAGTCCCAGAGTTTATCTTTATGTTAGATACCTCTATGGAATATGGTGCAAAAATAGGTAGCATTCTCAATGAAATCAACAAAAAAGATAACAATTGAACAAACAGCACAACAAATAAAGCAATGTAACTCCATTGCTTTATTTGCACATACAAACCCTGATGGCGATACGCTTGGCTCTTGCATTGCATTGTCTCTTGGCCTCAAAAAACTTGGCAAAACTGTGGAAATTTTTTGCGACCAACCAATAACGGGTAAACTTGCAACTTTTGAGCTAACAAAGCTTGTCCACAGCGAGTTTTTTGGCAAGTACGATTTGTATGTGGCAGTTGATTGTGGTGACGTTTTCCGTGTTGGAGAGTTTTCCTGCTTGTATGATAGTCAAAAGGAAACGTTGACCATCGATCACCACGGTGGTGCTTGTTTTTCTAAGTACAATTGCTTGTATCAATACGCAAGCACTTGTCAAATTGTGTACGAAATTCTCAAGTGTCTTGATATTGAGTTTGATGCAACAATTGCAACGTACCTATACATGGGTCTTTGCACTGATACAGGCAATTTTTCTAACAGCAGTACTGATGCCGATTCTCACAAAATGGCTAGTGAGTTAATTCCACTTGGCGCAGATTTTCAATATATCAATCGGACATTTTTTAGAGACATTGAGCTAAACGAACTCAAATTGCATGCAAGAGTTCTTTCTCGTATGAGAACTTATTATGACGGTCAAATGGTGTTGTTGTACGTACATCAAAGTGATATTGACGAGTTTGGTTTGGATAACACTGTCACAACCGGTCTTGTTCACTATGCAAACGACGTTGTAACGGCAAAAGTTGCAGTGTGCGTGTCACAAGATGGTGAAAATGCCTACAAAGTTAGCATGCGTGGCAAAAATTTTAACGTTCGAGAAGTTTGTCAATATTTTGGTGGTGGTGGCCATTTGCTTGCATCTGGTTGCCGAATTTGTGGCTACTTTGAGGATGTAATTGAACAACTTGTTCGTGTGGTAGGGTTTACTATATGAACGGATTTATCAATGTTTTAAAACCAGTAGGTGCAACTGCAAGTGACGTTGTAGTGTGCCTTAAACACGTGTTACACCAAAAAAAGGTAGGACACCTTGGCACTCTCGATCCAGGAGCAAGTGGCGTGTTGCCTATTGCAATTGGTCAAGGTACAAAGCTTTTCAACTTTTTGACAAACAAAGTCAAATACTATCGTGCGTTTTTTACATTTGGAAAAACCACCGATACGCTTGACTCTTATGGCGAAGTGTTGCAACGTGTTATGCCAATACCCACACAAAATGATGTTTTGAAGGCGTTGGGGGCGTTTCTTGGCGAACTGGATCAAGTACCACCTATTTACTCAGCTATCTCAGTTGGTGGCGTGCGCGCCTACAAATTGGCCCGTAACGGCGATGACGTTGAACTGAAAACTCGTAAAGTAACAGTGTACGACATTTGCCTTGTGCGTCAACACAGTGCTGATACCTTTGTAGTTGATATCAAGTGCAGTGGTGGCACGTATATCCGTTCGCTTGCGCGCGATGTTGCAAAGGCTTGTGGCACGGTGGGCTACATGAGTGGACTAATACGTTTACAGTCTGGTTGTTTTGATGTTCAAAACGCTTATACTCTTGATGAAATTCGTGAGCTCAAAGACAAATGTATTGTGGATATTATGTATCCTTTGCAAGATGTTCCAGAGTATCACTTTGACGACAAGTGTTTTGACGACGTCAATTTTGGACGTAAAATTAAGTGTCCGTTTGATGACGGGTATAAAAAAATATATTGCAAAGGTATCTTTTTTGGCCTTGGAGTAAACAAGGACGGATACCTAAAAATTGAGTATTATCTCAAAAATATTACAGAGGAGTAGTTTTGCCTCAAAACTGATAGTTACATGCAACTAATAAAATTTGGCGAAAAACTAAATAGTCCCATTGTTATAGCCCTTGGTTTTTTCGGTTGTATGCACAAAGGTCACGTGCAGCTATTAGATCAAGCAAAAAAGTTGGCAAGTCAAACAAATAGCAAAATTGCATTGTTTACCTTTTCCAACAACCATCTCAAGGTTCTTGGTAAAGACGTCAAGCAAATTTATACGTTTGACGAGCGTTGTAAGGTTTATCAAAAACTTGGTGTTGACGTTTTAGTCACAGCCGAGTTTGATGAACAATTCAAAAATACAAATGGCGCAAATTTCCTAAAAACACTTTCATCATACAACTTGCAAGGTGTTGTGTGTGGTTTTGACTACACTTGTGGTAGTGATAGACAAAATTGTCAGTTTGTATGCGACTACTTTAAGGATATTCCAGTAAGCGTTGTCGATGCTGTCTGCAAAGACGGTGTGAAAATTAGTACAACGTTTGTTCGAAACTTACTTACTCAAAACGATATTGAACGTGCAAATCAACTGCTTTCTCAAAACTTTTTCTTTGATGGAATTGTAGTCCATGGTCGTGGTGTGGGTAAAAATCTTGGTTTTCCTACTGCAAATATTCAAGTTGATTCCGATAAGTTTTTGCCAGTAGGTGT
>JAFTNE010000142.1 GCA_017452035.1 Clostridia bacterium | reverse complement strand
GTCGCCAACATCAACGTTTGCTCTTGGTGGAGTGTAGCAACCGCTTGTAGTAAGCAGTAGACAAATTAGTAGTGCAATTAGCAGTAGTTTTTTCATAGCAACCTCATTTGGACTGATATGTAGTAGTGGGTAGCACATTTTTGTCGGTGTAAGTTAGATAGTAGCTTGCAGGGTTATAGTTAAATTGTCCACGCTTGTAGTGGAGATGAAATCCACTACGCTTCTACCATCAAAGATGTGTTTGAGAGAGTTTTGTTTGATTATAACAAATTTGTTATGCAGTGTCAATATCATAAAATTGGCGTTTGGTGTAATTGATTGGTAATTAATTGGGTGTGTTACGTACATTGCACGCAAATACTGCTATGCAATTTTTTCCGTTTGGCCTTGCGCAACTATACTGGATATAAAAAAAAGACCTTGCTTTTGCAAAGTCCTTTTGGTGCTGGTAATCGGGGTCGAACCGATACGATATTTCTACCGAGGGATTTTAAGTCCCTTGCGTCTGCCTATTCCGCCATACCAGCAAAAAATAAAGCGTAAAGTTACATTTCCTGCAACTTTACGCTTGTTTTGGAGGCACCACCCAGATTCGGACTGGGGGTGAAGCTTTTGCAGAGCTCTGCCTTACCACTTGGCTATGGTGCCACACGAGTCTTGTATAGTTTACCAAAGAATCTAAAAAATTGCAACAGTTTTTAGCTACTTTTTTGTGGAAAGTTAAACAATTATTTATGCTAAAACAATTTGCACTGGCTGTGCTATAGTTTTGTCCTTCACATAGTGCGCTATTTGCACCGAGGACACATCCCTTTTAGTATGGTTTTAATATATTCGCACTGTGTTTGACCTACAACTTTCCATTTGTTGAAAAAATGTTTACAAAGGTAAATTCTTTGGTCAAAAAGGTAAATTCTCTCTTTATTATTAAATATATCAAGTAATCTCTATTAATTTTCCAAATTAGTAGTGCAATTATGCACAGCTTGTGATATAATTTATGCAATAAAGTTTGAGTTTTTGCTCAAAAAGGAGTGTCTATGCAACTTAATTTTAAAACGCGTGGCAAAGATGTTTCCCCTCAAGGTAAGCCAAGGGTTTATTTTTGTTGCCATCCAGACGATTTTTCTGCGTATTTTCAAGACATTTCAACAGAAATTTTAAATCTTGTCAATTGTGCTATCTTTTTTGATGAGCAACCGAATAGTATGGGCGACTCTAACGAATGGGAAAGTAGACTATCCGACATGCAACTGTTTGTTATGCCTGTTACCAGTAAACTGCTTTCCGGCAATAACAAAGGCTTGGATGACTACCATATTGCACTCAAAAAGCATATTCCCGTCTTGCCTCTTATGCAAGAGGACGATCTTGATCAGCTTTTCAACCAGGTTTGTGGCAATTTGCAATTTCTCAATAAGTATCAAAAGGACGAAACTGCAATTTCCTACCAAGAAAAACTCAAAAGTTTTCTTGATGGCGTACTTGTAGGTGACGAAACTGCCAAAGCTATACGTGGAGCTTTTCGTTCTTGCATCTTCTTGAGCTATCGCAAAAAGGATCGCGCTCACGCCCAACGTTTGATGCGACTTATCCACAAAAGTGAGTTGTGCAGAGATATTGCCATTTGGTATGACGAGTACCTAGTGCCTGGCGAAGACTTTAACAACGCCATTGGTGATGCGCTCAATAAAAGTCAACTGTTTGTGCTTTCGGTAACGCCAAACTTGGTGTGCGAATCTAACTACGTTCAAGCAGTAGAGTACCCCATGGCAAAGCAATCGGGCAAGTTTATTTTGCCGGTAGAAATGTCTCCAACGGACAAACGCATACTTGCCAGTCAATATGCCAATTTGCCAACAGTAATTAGCGAAAGTGACGAAAAAACTCTCATGCAAGAACTGGCAAAAATTTTCCCACGCGACTACGTTCTCGAAGAAGATTTGCCACGCTACCACCTTGTTGCCCTTGCATATTTGGACGGTGTTGACGTAGAGGTTGACCACGCAAAAGCTCTTGAAATGCTTACTTTCTGCGCAGAAAAGGGGTATGGCCTCTCCATGAAAGCACTTGCAGACATGTACAAGCGTGGCAAGGGCGTTGAGCGAGATATCAACGTTGCAATACAGTGGCAAACCCGTTTGGTTGAGACCCTCAAAGATGGCGCATACACAGGTGACGGCGATGCAAAATACGAGTATATTTTGCAGTTGTCCAACCTTGCAATGCTGTACAAAGAGTTGCTTCAATACGAAAAGTGTATCGAGATTTACCAAGTATTCAAGGATTTTTGTGTGCAATGGAGCAATCTTGAACCAAGCAAATACACCCCAAAAAGCATGCTTTGCTTGGCATACAACGATATTGGCGAAATGTACAACAGGATGTACCAATATCAAAAGGCATTAGAAAACTATCAATGGGCATTGCATTACGCCGAGGAGGTTCTTGTTGCTGAACAAACTGCTGAAAACTACAATCAATTGGTAATTACCTACTGTAACATTGGTAGATGTCACGAAGACCTAAAAGACTATGCGTCAGCTCTCAAATACTACGAGGCACGCTTGGAAATTATCAAAATAATGATGGATATGTCTGGTGATGACACTGACTATTTGTTCTTACTCATGCAGTGTTACTTGGACATTTTTGACACAAGCAAAGATACCAACGATATTGCCAAGGCTCGTGAGGTGGCAACAAAGGCATTGGAATTGGCCGAGCGAATTGCCAGTGAGCAAAATGATAGTGAGTCGCAAGATTGGTTACTGCTTACCTACAATCGCATGGCAACGTTGTGTTATATGGAGGAAGATTTTGCTGGTGAACGCGAGTGGTACCTAAAATCTTTAAATATATCCATTCAACTGGTAGACCAGTACGCAAGCTTGGAGGCTCGTCAAACCTTGGCTGAAGTTTTGCAAGATTTAGCTGACAATGCAAGTTTGTTGGGACTTCTTGACGAGGCAGAGGACTACATTAGCAAAGCAGTTTATTTGCGTGAAATGATAGTGGAAGAGGTAAACATTTCACAAACAAAGTTCCAACTTGCTTTGGCCTATTCAGCTGCTGCAATATTGTACGACAAACTGTACAAAAGCGAGCAGTGCATAGAGCTTTTGCAAAAGGCAGAAAAACTGTTATTAGAACTTGTCGAAGACAACAAGACACCAAAATTCCGTAGCACTTTGGCCGATTGTTACTACTGGATGGGCTACTCGAGTGATGTCGGTAGCGATATGCGCCGTCAGAGTTACGAAAAGGGTTTGGAAATTATGCTTGACTTGTACAACGACCTCAAAGACGATCACACGTTGTCGCAAGTTGCACCTTTCTACTACACGTTGGCAAACGTCTATGCAGAAAGCGAGCCGGAAAAAGCTTTGGAGTACTACCTAAAAACCTTCGAAATTGAGCTTGACTACGCGCAAAAGCACGAGTCTATCAACAATTGGCGTCAATGTATTGTAGACCTTGACGATTTGGGGGTTCACTATCACACAAAGCTAAATGATGACGAAAGCGCATGGAAATGCTTTGAAAACGCATTGGAAATTGGCGAAGATTTGCTACAAAAAACAAACTCAACAAAGGTGCGTTCATCCTTTGCGAGCTTACTTGGGGATATTGCATCCTTCTACGAAGATATGGACGACTTGCCAAAGGCAATTGAATACGCAAAGCGCGAGTTGTCAATTCACCAAGATTTGGCAAAGGAAGTTAACACCGACATCTACCACGGTGGCGTGTTTAGTGTATCATTTTTACTTGCGCAATTTTACGATATGTTGGGCGATGCCGAAAACGCCAAGATGTACAACATTCAGGCTTTGGACGTTTTGCTTGCCAATATTGACGCCTTTAAGGAAATTGGCTACATTGACGAAACAACCGTTATGGTCATTTGCAAATCCATTGGCGATAATTGTTTCAATTTGCAACAGTTTGACCAAGCCTTAGAGTACTACCAAAAAGCTCTGGATTATGCTCAAAACGAAATGGAAGAGGATGCTGTTGACCAAGAGGAAGTAATCAAGGTATTGCGTAATGTGGCCAGTTGCTATAAAGAGCAACAAAATTATTCACAACAATTGCAGTATGCAATGCAAGTGGTGGAACAAACTCTTGCCATTGCCCAAGCAGAGGACAACTCCTCCAACTTGATCGACTGTGCAACCGATTGTAAAATGCTTGCAGAGTGTTACGAAAACTTGCAAGATTACCAAACTGCCATCGAGTACTACAACATTGCAAAGTCACTCTTTGCACAAGTTCGTGACGATAATCCACCAAGTCAAGATGGTTTTGGCCTGTTAAAGCAGTTTTACATCCAGTCATCTAGGTTGCTTGCCGAGGTGTACTATCACATTGGCGATTGCTACTATCGCGAAGGCGACATGGACAAAACAATTGAGCATTTTGCCCCAGCTATCGAAATTAGCTTGGACCTTGCCAACCTTACTGGCGAAAGAAGGGATTGGATGTTGCTTGCAACCTATTGCTATTACCTTGGATGTTTTGCTGGTATCCAGCCATTGCTAAAAGCAAAGGAAGTGTTGGAAATGCTTTTGCAAGAGGATTCTACTGACGAGTTTTGTCAAAACATGCTCGATTGCGTTATTGATGCAATGAAAAAGTATCAATAAACGCTACAATTTTTGTAGCAGTTATGGTATAATACTATACATTATTAGCTTTTGGCATATTTTGCCAATGGTTTTGTTGATATGCATCCTTTGGTATGGGTGTCTATCAATTTGCATGTACTGTCAATTGTGATAGTAATGCAATAATTTCTACGTTAATTTGTCTTACAAAGGAGTATTAATATGTGGCCTGATATCCTAATTTCAATACTTTTTGGCATTCTTGCTGTGCTTATTTTGGCTTTGCTGGAAGGCGTAACACTGCTTGTCTATTTCAAACTACGCCAAAAACACCCCGAACGTAAGTTTATGAACGAAATTATCATTATGGGTGGTACAGTTGCAGTAAGTTTTATTGCGCGTTTTATTGTGGCAATTTTGTACGTACAAGAAGATGCTGGTGGATTTGACTCCGTTTGGGATGGCATTTCCAGTGGTTTGTTTGCTTTGTACGCTTTGATTGGTGGTCTTACCTTCGAAGGAACCTACGCTCCCAATGATTTTTTGGGTATGATTGACGTTGGTGCGCAAATTTTGTACTACGGAGCTGTTGCTTACGCAGGTGTAAGCACGTTGCTCATTTTGTCCACTTGCGTCAGCTACGAAGTATATTCCTTCTTTAAGATTGGTGGTTTTTTACGCAAGTTTGATACCATCTACATCTTCCCAGACGTTACCGAAGAAGCACTAATAATGGCAGATGATATCGATAGGTTGGAAAAAAGCCGTGGTATTCGCTCGAGTTATGCAATCTTGTTTATGGGCAACGAACTGGAGGCATTTGATGGCAAAAACGAATTGCACCGTCAAATTATGGACCGTGGCTACATTTATTGGTCCTATGGCAAGGTTGCCGATAGAGATAGAGAACTTTCCCTTCTCAAAAAATTGCATTACAACAAAAAGAGTTGTCAAAAACGTGATAAAGGTTTCAACCACAACAAAATGGTGCATATTTTCTCATTGAGAAATGACGAAAACCTGTATGCAGCAGAAAACCACAACAGTAGTTTTGTTTTTGATGATGTTCAATCCATGCTCAACGACTACTGTAAAGACTTGTGCAAACCTACCACAAAGCCTGGTGATAATAGCCCAATTCCAACGGCAGTAAACTACTATTTGCTTACACACGGCGATATTAACTACGAGTTTTACAACACGCGTATTTCTACAATTATTGATGAATTCTTTGCTCAAAATAATATCGAAAATTGTGATGTTGTAGACCAATATGGTAAAACGATTTCTCTAAAACAACTAATTTTGCGCAGTATCCAACTGCACATTTTGAGTGAGGCAAAATTGACAGCTGACGACCTTGTTTCTCGTTGGCAAAGTGCGTTTATGGATGACGTTGAAGTTGTCGGTGGTGTTTGTGATTACAAATACGACCACGATAGATATCGTAAATCTACCTTGCCCGGTGCAGATAATGTTTATCGTACAGCCATCTTTGGCTTTGGTAAAACGGGCCAATACGCATTGAAGAGTATTTTTACTGCCACATCAAATGTGTCCAAAGTGGGCGATAGATATGTTTCTTCGCAATTTATTGCCGATGTCTACGATGTAAGCGCGGACAAACGCTCAGGCGAATTTGCCTACGCTCATCCATTGTTCCTTTGCAAAACGGATGTTGTTGACCACATGCCTATTTCTAATGAGGAGCTTATTGCTTGGGGCAAGGACGCAACCAACGATGCTTTGCAATACATCTACGATAGGGCTGCTGCATCCCCACAAAAGATGACGCGCGACCAAGTATGGGATGATATGGCATTCCCTATCATCGATTACCACCGTGTTTCTTGCTTGCGTCAAGATTTTATGAACAGCATTGACAAATCTTTGGGCTTGTTTGATAAAGACAGTGTTCACTACAATTCGTTTGTTGTTTCTATGGGTAATGACGAAGACAACCTTGTTATGGCAAACATCCTTATTGACGACTTTAAGCACGAGGTGTTGCTAAAGGGCAAGGCGCACGGTTCGTTGGATGACGAAATTATCACAATTTTTGTACATATTCGTGACGAAAAGAACATCCATCGTCTCAATTGGACAACTGATGACGAAAAGTACTTTGCCGATCACTTCAAGGTTGTATCATTTGGCTGTCGCGAAAATATCTGGTCTTACCAAAACATTGTTGATGACCAAAGTGCAAGTATGTACAACTACATGTACAACGTCAAGTCTCACGCTATGGAAGTAGAACGTAGTGGCGTTGGTCAACTTTCAGAAACGGAACAAAAAATAATAGATAGTCTTGCTGCTGGTACTGATGACTGGCTATTTATTGCCCAACAGGACAAAGCTCGTAAGGATATATGGTTAGATGTGAACGCTTTTGCTCGCGAGTCTAACCGTGGTGCTTACAGTTTTGCCATAAACTATTTGCATGTTGACGAAACGGTTGAAAGTGAGTACTGTGAGCGTGTAGAGCATCTTC
>JAFTNE010000141.1 GCA_017452035.1 Clostridia bacterium | reverse complement strand
AACAGCTGAAGCTATCAAAAACGTGCATAGACTTTTGGTTTGACGAAACAAACAGACCAACGGAAAAGGTTTTGCAACAATTACAAAATTACACAATCAATTGTAAAACATTCGAAAATGGAATTTGTATTACCCTACCAGATATACCAAATGCAACGTGGAAATTATTTCAGCAAATTGACAATAGACTAATTGAAATTCCACTGAACAATAACACGTATATATACCAAGGAAACACTGCAACTACCTTTGTTGCAAGATTATACAAAGATGGCAAATTTATATTTGAAACACCAAGCACAAATGTCTATCCACAAAAATCAACTGACGACAATAAAGAGGACAAACAAAACAAGGGTAGTATATTAGACTTTTGGTATTGGTAATCAAAAATGACACTAATAAGGCAGTCTTCCCATAGGAATTTTTGGACAAAATAAAAGGATAGCAAATTTTTGCTATCCTTTTTAATTGGCGATATAAAAACAAATTAATTTTTTAGATTTCCACAACCTCTATTGATTGCATTGCATTGTTTACAAGTGTTTCTACGTCAAGAGCTGACTCTACCTTTTCAACTGCGGACAAGCGTGGTTTTGTAACAGGTTTTTTAGGCAGGAAAATTGTACAACAGTCCTCATATGGCAAAATTGAAGTTTCAAATGTGCCGATTTTTTGAGCAATTTCGATAATTTCGTCCTTATCAAAACCAATGAGAGGTCTAAAAACTGGCAGTGTAGCAACGGAGTTTGTGCTAGTGATACTTTCTAACGTTTGACTGGCAACTTGCCCCAAACTTTCTCCAGTGATTACTGCACCTGCACCATGTTTGTGCGCAAGCTTTTCAGCAATGCGCATCATAAAACGGCGCATAATTGTAATCATGTATTCCTCTGGACATTTTTCGTGGATGGCAGTTTGAATTTCGGTAAAACTTACTACGTCAACAGTCATATGCAACGTGTATTTTTTGACAATTTTTGCCAAGTCAAGCACCTTTTGCTTGGCTTGCATGCTTGTGTAAGGAAAACTGTGAAAGTGTACACTACGCAACGTCATACCACGTTTTGCCATCATGTACATTGCAACAGGGCTATCGATACCACCAGAAAGCATAATGATACCCTTACCAGCTGTGCCAACAGGCATACCATTTACCCCTTTGATAACTTGGGAATATACAAAGGTCTTGCCATTTTCGCGAATATCAATGCTAACAACAGTGTTGGGATTAAACAAGTCAACTTTAAGGTTGGGATTCTTTTCCAAAATTTTTCCACCAAGGTCAGCAGACAACTTCATTGATGGAATGGGAAAACGTTTGTCAGCGCGATTTGTGTTTACCTTGAATGTACCATAAACTGGTGTTAAAGCAACAGCAGCATTGCAGATGTCTTCATAAGTGGAAGGCACTTCTTCTGCTGGACTTACCGAATACACACCAAATACGTTCTTTACTGCATCCAAAATTTGTTCGGTATAAGCCTCGTCAAAGTTACGGATGACGTAGCGTGCATTACTTCTGCCAAATTCGTAATAGTAATCAGAAAGCACGTGCTTAATATTGGAAATTAGCACGCTTTCAAAAAAATCACGATTATTGCCTTTTAGGTGAATTTCGGAGTATCTAATAATAATTACTTTCATTTTTGTTCCTTTGTGAAATAGTATTTTTGAATATTTTTAAGACAAATTAATGCAGTATCGGTAAGTAGTTCACTAACCAAGCATTGTTTTACGCAACGACACAACACAAAATGCCAATTTTTCAGCAAGAAGTTTTACCTCGTCAAGGGTATTATACTTTGAAAAACTAATGCGCAAAACGCCTTCACTATAATTT
>JAFTNE010000140.1 GCA_017452035.1 Clostridia bacterium | reverse complement strand
GATAACTTCGCCCTTGTCGCTCAAGATGTTTACGCTTTCTACAACGCCACTGTTAGCAATTTGCTCAGCTTGTTCAGCAGTCAAGCATGTGTATTTCTCGAATGTAAGCAAATCTACTACTACTGCCTCGCCAAGAGTGAGACCCTTGATACGTGTGGAAAGAGCCAACTTTTTGTTGAACTTGTAACGGCCAACACGTGCAAGGTCGTAACGTTTTGCATCAAACAAAAGGTCGTTCAAAGTCTTTTGAACAGATTCGTCTGTAGGAATTTCACCTGGACGCAAACGCTTGTAGATTTCTACCAAAGATTCTTGGTCGGTTGCTGTGTCATCCTTGACAAATGTAAGACCGATAACTGGGTCGTACTCAAACAACTTTGCAATGGTGTTTGCGCTACGGCTTGTGATACCGTCGTGCAAAATACCACGAAGCAAAACTGTCAAAGGCAATTTACGGTTACGGTCGATGTGAACGTTAAGGATGTTGTTGTTGGTGTCGTGTTCAATTTCCAACCATGCACCACGTGTAGGCATTGCTGTTGTGTTGTACACGGGTTTGCCATTTTTGTCTTGCAAAACTTCGCAATATACACCAGGGGAACGAACAAGTTGTGATACAATTACACGTTCTGCACCGTTGATGATAAAGCTACCTGTGTCCGTCATCAAAGGGAAGTCGCCCATGAATACTTCTTGGTCAACAAACTCGCCTGTGCCTTTGTTGGTCAAGCGAACTGTGATACGAAGTGGGCTTGCGTAAGTTGCGTCACGCAAAATGCATTCCGACTCGGAGTACTTTTGTGATGCATCAATACGATGGCTCAAAAATTCCAAACGGAAGTGACCTGCAAAGTCCTCAATTGGAGAAAAGTCTTCAAATACTTCACGGATGCCGTGATCCAAAAAGTTTTGGTAACTGGACTTTTGTACCTCAATGAGGTTTGGCAAAGGCAAAACTTCCTTTGTCTTAGAAAAAGATTTTCTGTCGTGATTACCGTATCTTACGGTTTTGATGTCTTGTGGCATTGACAAAACTCCTCAAAAAAATTTTTTATAGTTTGCTAAAAGTGTTACTAAGTCGTCTGCTGATAGCATTTTGTGGTATGCGCATTTGCAGACTGCCTTAAAGTGGAATTTTTGTGCCTTTTACGTAGTAAAGGGTGGTGTTTTTCCCTCAAAAAACCACAAATTTTGTAGCTTTTTGACGAAAAAATTACTACCGTTTCCCGAAAAAAGTGTAAAATTCCCCTCAAGGGCCAATTTTGGACTAATAAATGATACCACACTATTGTGCAATAGTCAACGAGAAACTTTTTTATAAATCAAAAAATAAATATTAGAAAATTTTTTCATTATTATTTTAGACATAATATACTAAAATGCCGACATTTTCCCCTTGGTTGAGGTTGCGCCTCGATAGTTTGTGACAGCATAATTTGTGGTATTTGGACTATAATTTCTACGGAATTTTACAGCATTTTTTGCGCATTTTTTCATTATTTTTACTGCTAAAAATTGACAAAAATTTTATGCAAGTTTCTATGTCTTTTGCCTTTTTTTACACGCATAAATAAGGTAAATTTGTCTACTTTACACAACGACAAGCACTACCCGTTTGGCATTTCTTGTGCAAGCATAAATTGTTTGTGGCACCAATTGTAACCATAATTTTACGTAACTTTACAAAGACCATTTTAAACAAATAACGGCACTTTGCAGACTGAAACCTTTACCTATTTGCATTGTTTTTCAATGTTTGCATCCAATCTATACACACTAAATAATAAAAAACGGCATTGTGTAATCATTTTGTAAGCATACATCTGTCATAATTATTCATAAATGAAAATAAAAAGTCAAAATTATGTTATAAAATTTCGTGCAGAGTATTGACAAACAGTCAACTTAAACTGTATAATACGCTTACAATAAAACATGGAGGTATTTTACATGAAAAAACTTACAAAGATTTTGACACTTGTTTTGCTTGTTGTTATGTGCTTGACAGTGCTTACTGCTTGCGCTCCTAACGCTGACCCAGACAAAGCTGTTGACGCTTTGAAAAAGAACGGCTACACAGCTGGTAAAGAAGATGGACTTCTTTCTGGTATTCTTTCTTTGGGTCTTGAAGGACTTGACTGTATTGTAAGTGGTTCTAAATCAGTAGAAGGCGAAGATGGTAAAACAAAGATTGAACACGTAACAATCTACTACTTTGAAGACGCTGACGCTGCAAAAGCATCCTTTGAAAAACTTCAAGACAAGTCTGACGAAGACAAAGATGACGAAACAGATTGGGTATTCAAACAATCCGGTGCTATGATTTACTACGGCACAAAAGCAGCAGTAAAAGCAGCAAGATAATTTATTTGCAAACAAAAAGGCCTTGCAGTACGCAAGGTCTTTTTTTGTATAATATTCAATTTGATATTCCACAAAACTTTAACAATTAAAACAATGCCAGTAGGCAAACAACTGCTGTTAGTAACAGTTTGTTTTTACCACACCACTCTCACAAATAAAAACCATCATTAAATGTTATTTCGGCAAAAATGACTTTGCAAAATTGCAAAGTCATTTTTTTGTTTTATGTAGTGAGTTTTTTGTAGCTATCTAAATACCACGTATCACTAAAACACAACCAGATTAGCCCTTTACAAGCTCGTAGATTTCTACATATCTACGGCTGGAACGATGCCAGCTGTAACTGCAAGCCATGCCACGTTTGCGAATTTTTGCAAACACCTCTTTGTCGGCGTAGAAATCCAACGCACGATGTACTGTGTAGCCAAAGTCGTGAGCGTTGTAGTGAGTAAAGCTAAAACCATTACCCTTTTTGGTGTGTTCGTTGTAGCTAAACACTGTATCTTTGAGCCCACCCGTTTCGCGAACGATAGGTACTGCGCCGTACTTCAAGCCAATGATTTGTGTAAGTCCACAGGGCTCAAACAAACTTGGTACAAGAACGAAATCAGCAGCAGCATAAATTTGGTGAGCAAGCTTGTTGTTGAAAGTGAGGTTTGCAGATACCTTTGTGGGGTACTCTTCGCCAATACGACGGAAAGGTTCTTCGTAGTCGCCTGTGCCAAGCAATACAAATTGAACGTCACGTTGCAAAATGCTGTGAATTTGGTTCAACACCAAGTCCAAGCCCTTTTGGTCTACCAAGCGAGAAATAAGTGCCAACATTGGAACGTCATCTCTTACGGGCAAACCAAGTTGCTCTTGCAAAGCGCGTTTGTTAGCAAGTTTGCCCTCCTCGGCAGACTTTTTACCAAACTTTTTGGCGATAAGTTTGTCGTAGTAGGGGTTGTAAGCTTTGTAGTCAACACCGTTTAGCACACCGTGCAACTTGCCAATGTGGGTGTTGATAACGCCTTCGAGACCACAACCATACTCTGGTGTGGTAATTTCCTCGGCGTAAGTTGGGGATACTGTTGTGATAGCATGAGAGAACACCAACGCGCCCTTCATCATGTTTGCACTACCGTTGTGCATCAAACGGTCATCGGCAAAGTACCAGTCATCAAGGCCTGTGAGGTCTTGGAGTTCCCCTTTGCTTGCCCAACCTTGATACTTCAAGTTGTGCACAGTGTACACAAACTTCATATCATGGTAGAAGTCATTGTGCTTGTAAAATGCATCAAACAGTACGGGAACAAGACCTGTGGACCAGTCGTTGCAGTGAACAACGTCAGCCTTAAAGCCCAACCAGCCAAGCAAATCTAAGCTTGCCTTTGCAAAGTATGCAAAACGTTCGTTATCGGCAAAGCAGTACATTGGACCCTTAAAGTAGTATTCGTTGTCCAAAAAGTACACGTCTACGCCGTTAACTTTCAAAGTGAATACACCAACATATTGGTGTCTCCATGCAACGTCGGTGTAGTAGTAGCCGATGTATTGCATTTGTGATTGAAATTTTTCTGCAATGATATCCTTGTAGTAAGGCATCACTACGGCAACTTCGTGGCCAAGTTTAGCAACGGACTTGGGCAATGCGCCCATAACGTCGCCAAGACCACCAGATTTTGCAAAAGGTTCAACTTCTGCAGATAAGTAACAAATTTTCATTTTTCCTCCTAAATTGTACGGCGCTTACCAACAACAATTGGGAACTCAGGTTGACCAACAAGTTCTTTGCCCTTGCAAATTACGCAGTTTTTATCCAAAATTGCGCAGGACAAACGAGCATCAGCAGAGATAACTGTATCTTGCATGATGATGCAGTTTTTGAGGTTTGCGCCCTTTTCTACTGTTACGCCACGGAACAAAATGCAGTTTTCTACCGTACCATCGATGATGCAACCATCGGCGATCATACTGTTTTTAACAGATGCATTGTTGAGGTAGCGAGCAGGAACTTTGTCTTTGATTTTTGTAAAGATTGTGTCGTTTGCAACAAACAATTGTTTACGAACATCCACGTCAAGCAAATCCATACTTACGCGATAGTAACTATCAACGTCTGTAATGGTTGCAAGGTAGTTGTCAAAACGATATGCGCCAACATTGTGTTTGATGATGTAGTCTTCCAAAAGGTCTTTTGCAATATCATTTTTGCCTTGTGCTTGGCATCTTTCCAAAATATTGATGAGCAAATCTTTTGTGAATACGTAGTAACCAACAATACGGTGAACGCGAGGCTTGTTGTCGCGTTTGGTTACAAAACCTGTAACACGACCGTCTTCGATATCAAGATACAAACCAAAACGATTATCGTCAACGTCTTGGTATACAATTGTAAGGTCAGCACCACTTTGTTTGTGTTGCTCAACAACTTCGTCAAAACGAATGTTGCAAACGTTGTTGCAGTCAGCAACTACAACGTACTTTTGTTGAGAACGTTTGAGATAATGCAACGCACCCAAAATCATGCCCATACGTTGATCGCTGTATTTTGTGAGATTTTCCGCAAAGGGTGGCAAAATGAACAAACCATACTTTTTGCGAGCCAAATCCCATGGCTTACCACTGCCAAGGTGGTCAAGTAGAGAACGGTAGTTGTAGTCGGTTGTAACACCAACGTTAACAATACCACTGTTTACCATGCCGGACAAAACAAAGTCGATAAGACGATATCTGCCAGCAAAAGGAAGAGCTGCGATGGAGCGAACAGTTCCAAGCTCACCAAGGTTTGTTTCGTTATTTGATGAGAAAATAAGACCCATTGTATCAATCATTATTGCTTTCCTCCTTTGTCATCAGTAATCATGCTGTTGGGAACAATCCAACGATCGGTAACGTGTGCGCCAGGTGCAACAAGGCTAACGTCGCCACTGCAATATGGAGAAACGTACTTGTTTGTACCTTCCTCTCCACCACCTACGCCAACAATGCAACCTTCGCCAACAACTGCGCCTTCGCCAACGATTGTTTTAAACACTTGTGCGCCAGGCAAAATTTTTGCACCGGACATAACAACGCAGTCAACAACCTTTGCACCCTTTCCAATTTCTACACTATCAGCAATAACACTGTGTTTTACAACGCCGTTGATGTAGCAACCTTCGGTAATCAAGCTATTTACAATTTCTGCTTGACTGCCCAAGAAGTGTGGTTGTTTAAGAGCAGACTTAGACAAAATTGGCCACTCTTGGTCGTCAAGGTTGAGGTCGTCACCGTCAAGAAGGTCCATATTTGCTTGCCACAAACTTTCTACCGTACCAACGTCCTTCCAGTAGCCTTCAAAACGGTAGCCGAACATTTTACTTCCTTGGTTGAGCATTTTGGGGATGATGTTTTTACCAAAGTCCTTGGAGGAATTGGGGTCTTGTTCGTCCAAAATGAGTTCTCTGCGCAAAACGTCCCACTTGAAGATGTAGATGCCCATGCTTGCTGTGTTAGATTTTGGTTGCTTGGGTTTTTCTTCGAAGGTTACAATTTTGCCTTCGTTATCTGTTTGCAAAATGCCAAAACGAGATGCTTCCTTTGGATCAACAGGAATCATAGCAATGGTGATATCTGCATCACTCTTTTTGTGGAACTCCAACATGTTGTTGTATTCCATCTTGTAGATATGGTCGCCAGACAAAATGAGAACGTGCTCTGGTTGGAATTTGTCGATAAACTCGATGTTTTGGTAGATAGCGTTTGCTGTGCCTTTGTACCACTCGCCTTCGTGTTCGCGCATGTAAGGTGGCAAAATGTACACACCACCGTCATTTACGTCCAAATCCCAGCTTTGACCGTTACCAATGTAGGTGTTGAGCTCCAAAGGTTTGTACTGTGTTAGAATACCAACGGTATCAATACCCGATTGAACACAGTTTGTAAGAGGGAAGTCGATAATGCGATACTTTCCTCCAAATGAAACAGCAGGCTTGGCTACGTTTTTTGTCAAAACGCCCAAACGACTACCTTGTCCGCCAGCAAGAATCATTGCAATGCAGTCTTTTTTCATTTTACCTCCGATGTGTTTTATCTACGTTAAATGCGCTTGTATTTTCACAACATCCATTGTGGATATTTTTAGTGACATAGTTGTACGGTTGTATTGTACATAACCAAATCATAAAACAATTGTAAAGTTTTGTAGTTTTTTGCCTAACAAAGGCAACACTCCACCCATTACCCTACCTATAATTATATACCACACTTTTGCAAATTGCAATACCCACTTTAGTTTTTTATTTGTCCTTTTGCATGGAACTTTACGTAAATTTGCAATACGACATCAATTTGCAACACAGCAATAAAGTTACGTAGCAAGTTTGTTAGCTACAATACTACCACCAGCACTTGGTGTCTTGCGAAAAAGGGATATTGGCTTAGCGCAAGCGATTTGACGAGCAAAATACAAGGAAGAACTACATTGTGCGAAGGAGCATACTTGAAAAGTCGTGACTGAGCAGAATGTAGGAGATTACGCAGTATTTTGCCGTCAAAAAGACAATAGAGCTTTTGAGCAAGACACAAAAAAAAGAGTTAAGCTGTTTGCTTAACTCTTTAATGGATGCGGCAAAACCTTACCCTCCCGGGCCGTGTCCAGCCAAGTACTCTAGGCGTCATAGGGCTTAACTTCTGTGTTCGGTATGAGAACAGGTGGACCCCTACAGCTAAATCACCGCAATGGTATTTACACAGCAGATGCTGTTGTAATCAACTTGTTGGAAAGGAACATTGATAACTGCATAGACAACAAAGCTTAGTGTAAGTGATGAGTTTGTTTGTTGTTTGATTTTGTAT
>JAFTNE010000139.1 GCA_017452035.1 Clostridia bacterium | reverse complement strand
ATGCTAACCAAAGCCGAGTGTAACTTTTCCCACCGAAACAGCATCTTTAATGGTGGCAACTACATCATTTTGCAGTTGACGTTTTGCTTTGAGCCGTCAGACAGTATAGTTGTCACCCACAACGTGCAATGGATGAAAATGCAAAAAAGCAAAACCCAGCCCCTTGGCGCAAAAACAGCAGGATGCGTGTTGTGCAACAAGGATGTACCTTTATCCAAGCTAATTGACGACGCTGGGCTAAAAGGCTACCAAATAGGACAAGCAAAAGTTTCAAAAAAGCACGCAGGTTTTGTGATAAACATTGACAAAAGTACCTCAAAAGATATATACTTATTGATACAGTATATCAGGCAGGTGCTACTTGAAAAGTACAATGTTACTTCGCAAGTGGAACTGAACCTTGTCAATTTTACCGAGGACAACCAATGACCTTTTCACAAACCACCAAGCAAGAAATTCTCAAAACCATACGTCACATCAGGGGTTGCTGTGCAACTTCCTTTTTGACTGCCGTTTTAAAGAGTATCGGTAGCCTCACACTTGGTTACAAAAGTTTTGGGTTTGCTTTGGAAAGTGACAACCACGAAATGCTTACCTTTTGTAAACATCTTGCTGAGGTAAACCTTGGTATAACTGCCGAAATTGAAAGCTCCAACCTAAACGTCAAAGGCGATGCCATGTACAGTTGCGAGTTTGTTGGCAACATTGGCGAAAAACTTGCACTTGTGTATCGCGATGACGATGGCACAATGCAAATCAACAACAATGTGGACGAGCTGTTGCCCAAAAGTGACTGTTGCAAAAGGGCGTTTATCCAAGGGTTGTTTGTTGCTAGTGGCTCGGTAGTAATTCCCCTTGGTACTGATGACCTTGCCGAAAGCGAAACAAGGGGCAAGTACCACTTAGAACTGCGCATTGCCAACCATCAATTTGCCAAAGCTGTACAACAGCTGTTTAGCGAGTGGTCTTTCCATACGTTGGAACGCAAAAACCGTACCATTTTGTACCTAAAAGAAAGTGAAAAAATTGCTGACTTTTTGGTGTATATGGGCGCAATGAGTGCCAGCTTAAAGTTGGAAAACGTCATCATTGGCAGAAGCCTTCGCAACACAGCAAACCGTCAAAGCAATTGTATTTCTGCCAATATCGACAAGGCAATTCAAGCATCCGAAAAACAACTCAATGCCATTGCAACACTGCGTCAAAAGGGTTTGTTCGATAGCCTTTCTGACCAACTGAAAGAAATAGCCCTTCTTCGTGAAGAATTTCCCGAGGCAGGACTTGAAGAGCTTGCCAACAGGCTTGGTATATCCAAAAGTGGCGCAAACCATCGCCTAAACAGACTTATTCAACTCTCTCAACAAGACTAACACACAGGAGACAAAATGAAACCATTTGTTCACTTACACGTTCACACCGAGTACAGCCTTTTGGACGGCGAAACGCGCATTGACGAAATGCTGGATAGGTGTGTAGAATACGAAATGCCCGCCATTGCCGTAACCGATCACGGCAATATGTACTGTGCATGGAAATTTTTGAAAGCAGCCAAAGCCAAAGGTATCAAGCCTATCATTGGTTGCGAAGTTTACATGTGCGAAGATCTGCACGCTGATGGCGTTACTAATCGTGAGTATTTCCACTTGATACTGCTTGCAAAAAACAACACGGGCTACTACAACTTGTGCCGTTTGAACTCCATTGCCTTTACTGAAGGTTTCTACTCTAAACCACGTTTGGATTTTGAAACATTGGCGAAGTACTCCGAAGGCCTTGTGTGCCTGTCTGCTTGTATCGCAGGACAACTGCCACGCCTTTTGCTTGCCGACCGTTATCTCGAGGCAAAAGAGCTTGCCCAACAGTACAAGGATTTGTTTGGCGACGACTACTATATCGAAATTCAACGTCACAACATTGCAGACGAAGATGCAGTTATGCCACAACTGGTACAACTTGCGCGCGAGTTGGATATCAAAATTGTTGTTACCAACGACGTTCACTACCTTAAACGTGAGGATGCCGAACTGCAAGACATCATGATGTGCGTTGCAATGGGACGCTACGTGGACGATACCGACCGTATGAAGTTTGAGGGGGAGGAGTTTTACCTCAAAGACTACAACGAAATGGCAAGCCTGTTTCCCAATTTGCCAGACGCAATGGAAAACACCTTGGAAATTGCCGACAAATGCAACGTGGACTTTGGCAGAGAAAAACTTTTGCCACTGTACACCCCACCAGGGGGGATGTCTTCGCCCGAGTATCTTAGATTTTTGCTGGAAGAAGGTCTCAAAAAGAAGTACCCAGTTGTTACTGACGAAATTCGCGAGCGTGTTGAGTACGAGTATGGCGTTATTTGCGATATGGGCTTTGTTGACTACTACCTTATTGTTTGGGACTTTATCAACTACGCAAAAACAAACGGTATCCCCGGTGGCCCTGGCCGTGGTAGTGGCGCAGGTAGTGTAATTGCCTACCTCATTGGCATTACCGAAGTTGAACCTTTCCGTTTCAACTTGATGTTTGAACGCTTTTTGAACCCACAACGTAAGTCCATGCCCGACTTTGACGTAGACTTTTGTATGGATCGCCGTGGCGAAGTTATCGACTACGTTCACAACAAGTACGGCCACGACAACGTTTGTCAAATTGTAACCTTTGGTACAATGGCAACTAAAAATGCCATCCGTGACGTTGCCAGAGTAATGCGTTTTTCCGTTGCCGACTCCAACCGTTTGGCAAAAATGGTTCCTGACAACTTCAAGTACACACTCCGTCACTTGTTAGGCCAAAAACCCTACAAAAAGCCAGAGGATACCTATATCTCACAAGAACTTATTGATGCCTACAACGACCCAGCAACACACCAACTGTTAGACTGTGCAATGCGCCTTGAAGGCTCTCCACGTAACACCGGTATGCACGCAGCAGGCGTTGTAATTTGTCGTGAAAAGGTAAGCGACCACGTTCCCCTTCAAACCAATGGTGGACGTGTAAGTAAAGGTGGTGTAGTAACAACCCAATACAACATGATCGAGGTGGAAGAGCTTGGTCTACTCAAAATGGACTTTTTGGGACTAAGAACTCTTACCGACATCAAAAAAGCGTGCGACTACGTCTACGAAAATCACGGTGTAAAAGTTGACTTTTCCACCGACGATTACGCCGACCAAAACGTTTTTGCCAACATTGCCAGTGGCGACACAATGTGCATATTCCAACTTGAAAGTGGTGGTATGGCTGACCTTATGCACCGTATGAAACCCACCGACTTGGAAGAAATTATCGCCGGTATTTCGTTGTACCGTCCCGGCCCAATGCAGTACATTGACGACTTTATCGCATGCAAGTTTGATAAATCAAAAATTCACTACTTGCACCCATCCATGGAGTCCATCTTGGCAGTAACAAACGGCTGTATTGTGTATCAAGAGCAGTTAATGCAACTGGTTAAAAAGCTTGCTGGTTTTAGTACTGCCCTTGCTGACAATGTGCGCTATGCCATGTCCAAAAAGAAAACGCAAATGATGCAAGACCTTGGACAGTTGTTTATTCATGGTGGCACTTGGCCAGCCAATGGCGAAACAGTTCCTGGTTGCGTAAACAATGGCATTCCCGAGGAAGTTGCACAAAAAATTTACGAACAATTGGATGCATTTTCTCAATACGCATTCAACAAATCGCACGCAACTTGCTATGCGTACGTAACCTACCAAACTGCTTGGCTCAAAACCTACTACCCAACGGAACTTATTTGCGCTTTGCTCAACAACCGTATTAACGATATTTCCCTTATCAAAAAGTACATGGAGTACGCCAAATCTCAAGGTATTGCCGTTTTGCAACCTTGTATCAACAAAAGTAGAGAACTTTTCAGCGTAGAAAAGGGCGCACTTCGTTTTGGTTTGGGTGGTATTCGTAACGTTGGTGTGGATGCTGTCAAAAAACTTGTTGAAGAGCGCGAACAAAACGGCGAGTTTGCCGACACAAGCGACTTGTACGAGCGTTGCGCAACCTTCCTCAACAAGCGCATGATCGAAAACCTTATCAAGGGTGGCGCGTTTGACTGCTTTGGTAGAACTCGCGCAGATATGTTGCAATTTTACATGCAAGAGTATGACGAAGTGTTGGAGCGTGCCGAGCGCAGAAAGACGGGTCAAATGTCCTTGTTTGACATGATGCCGGAACTCAAAAACGACACTCGTCCAGCCCACGAGCAAATTCCCGAACTGCCCAAACAACTACTTTACACCTTCGAAAACGAAGTGCTTGGCTTGTATATGACGGGATCTCCTCTTGACGACTACGAAAAGGTTGCCGAGCAATATCGATTTGACTTCTCCACAAAAATAACTGCTCCATACCTTCCTGATGGTGCCGAAGACGGCGAAAAGGTTTACCCCAAGGTGGAAAAACGCCCCGTTGTTACCGGTGGTATTTTGCGAGATATTCGCATTGTAATTGGCAAAGATAACAACAAAATGGGCTTTGCCGTTTTGGAAGATAAGTACGACTCTATCGAAGTTAGTATCTATGGTGCAACCTACGAGCGTTTCAAACATTTGTTTGTAACTGATGCTTTTGTGGTAATCAAGGGTGGTCTTTCCGAGGCGCGCGAAGGCTACAAAATTGTCATTCGTGAAATTATCAACCCCAACTCGGAGGAAAACCAAAAGAAGGCAGCAGCCGAACTGGCTCAAACACAGTCCAAACCAAACGTTACGTTGTGGCTCAAAATGGAAGAGCGCAGTGACGAAGTGTTTGCCAAGGTGCTGGACGTTTTGGACCAATATCAAGGCGATATTCCTGTAAAAATCAAAATCGAAGGCAAGGCGTACACCCTCGACCAAAAGGTTAGACGCTGTGCTGCCATCGAGTACGAACTGGGTGGACTGCTTGGAAACAAGTGTGTTGTATTCTTTGAAAAATAGCGCACGTATCACAAAAAACGCAACACGTATTGCAAAAAATACAATACGTATTGCAAAAACACACGCGTATTAATGTCTTTTTCTGCTACATTTTGCAAGATAATAACTTTGCAAGACAACAGGAGCAATTAGTTTTGTAAGCTGTTGCGTGTGCAAAACTAAAATGTAATACTAAAAAAAACACTCCAATGGCAACACGTTGGGGTGTTTTGTTTAATGATGTTTTGCAAGAGCATATCAAAAATTCAGTTAACTTTCATAAAAAAGGACTATAAAATACATATTATTTTTTGCGTGCGCTAATGTAAAAATTCAACCAAAAGTTGACAAATTTTGTCCATCAAGTTGAGCCAAAATTGCAAAATGCAACGGCCAGTTTGTTGACATTGCATTTATTTTGGTTGTATAATATAAAATACATACAAAATTTGCTTTTGCAGTATCACAATGGTATTACTATACTGTTTTTGTGCTGTATTGCTGGCAAACGTAACAAAACTCAACTCGCGAAGTTTTTTCGCAACAACAAGGAAGTAAAAAATGATAAAAAAACTACTAAAAGGGGCAAAGGGCTACGAAAAGTTTGCCATACTTACCATAGTTTTGGTACTGTTGGAAACAGCTCTCGAAGTTGTCTTGCCCATGTTTATGTCCAACATTTTGAACTCACTTCAATCGTTTAGCACCAACAAAGGACTTGTTGCAGACGTTACCTTTTTGGAGTGGTCAAGTTGGCAAATCCAAACGGTGCAAAAGTTGACCGTTGTCAATGCCGATACGCTGATTGATATCGTCATTACCTATGGCGTATTGATGGTAATTTCGTCAGCAATCAGTTTGACCTTTGGTGGTCTTGCTGGCTACTACTGTGCAATGGCTGGTGCAGGTTTCTCCAAAAACATGCGCGCAAGTTTGTTCAACAAAGTACAAGAGTTTTCCTTTGCCAACGTGGACAAACTTTCCACGGCAAGCTTGGTAACACGTTGTACAACGGACGTCAACCACGCGCAACAGTCATTTATGATGATTATCCGTACGGTGTTCCGTGCGCCATCAATGCTTATTTTCTCCACAATAATGGCATTTATCAACCAACCACAAATGGCTTGGGTATTTTTGATTGCCGTTCCACTTTTGGGCATTGTAATGGCATTTTTGGCAACCAAGGTGCATCCATACTTCAAAGAGATGTTCAAAAAGTACGACAAAATGAACGCTACCGTGCAAGAAAACTTGACGGCAATTCGTGTTGTAAAGGCGTTTGTTCGTGACGACTTTGAAGAGGCTAAGTACGAACAAGCCACCGAAGACGTACGTCAACACCAATTCAAAGCAGAAAGCATCATGATTTTGATGAACCCATTGACAAGTACAGTTATGTACGGCACAATGATTGCTTTGCTTATTATTGGTGGCTCATCCATTGCTCGTGGCGATATGGCGTCGGGTACACTTTCTGCAATGATGAGCTACTCCACTCAAATTCTTTCCAGCGTGATGATGATTTGCTTTATCGCAGTACAACTTGTAATGAGTAGGGCAAGTATCGACCGTATCTACGAAGTGTTAGAAACCGAGCCTACAATTACCGATGGACCAAGTGACGCAAAGGTGGAAAGTGGCAGTATCGTATTCAACAACGTAAGTTTTTCCTACACAAACGACAAAGATAACCCAACTCTCGAAAACATCAACCTCACCATCAACGCTGGCGAAACAGTTGGTATCATTGGCGGTACGGGTGACGGCAAGTCCAGTTTGGTACACCTCATTCCCCGTTTTTATGACGTAATGCAAGGCGAAGTGCTTGTTGATGGTAGAAACGTCAAAGACTACACCCTCTACAACCTTCGTGAAGGTGTATCCATGGTGTTGCAAAAGAACGTTTTGTTCAGTGGTACCATCAAAGATAACCTTTTGTGGGGTAACGAAAATGCCACTGACGAAGAAATTGCTCTTGCTTGCAAGTACGCCTGCGCAGACGAATTTATCAACAGTTTTCCCGATGGCTACCAAACAGACCTTGGTCAAGGTGGTGTAAACGTGTCCGGTGGACAAAAGCAACGTCTTTGCATTGCGCGCGCAATTTTGAAAAAACCCAAAATTATGATTTTGGACGACTCTACCAGTGCAGTTGATACTGCAACGGATGCAAAAATTCGCGCTGGGCTCAAACAACTTACAGGCATGACAACAATCATCATTGCTCAACGTCTTTCCTCCGTTGCCGAGTGCGACAAGATTATCGTTTTGGACGATGGTAAAATCAATGCCGTTGGCACACACGAACAGCTTTTGGAAAGTTGTGCTATCTACCAAGAAGTGTACCACTCTCAACAAAAAGGTACAGTGGAAGGAGGTGACAACTAATGCCCCCAATGAGACGCTATGCTACACAAAAACCCAAAGATTTGAAAGGCACAGTTGGACGCATTTTGTCCTACCTCAAACCACACGTTGGTAAAATGATAGTTGTGTTTTGTTGTATCTTGTTGCAAGTTGGTTGCAACATTATGGCAACTGCAACACTGACACCTCTTTTGAATGGTCTTTCTGCAACAGCTGGGGCAGATATCAAATTGACGGGTATTGCCGAGCTTGACAAACTTGCGCTTTCCGGCGTGGTGGATGACAAAATCAAGTACCTTGTAACACTTGTTGTTGCAGTTGCGTGTGTTTACCTAATCAGTTTGTTGGTAAACTACATCCTCAACCGTATTCTTATTACCATTTCTACATCCACAATCAAGCGCATGCGTAACGAACTGTTTGCGCACATGCAAAAATTGCCTATCAAAGTGTTTGATACAAACACCCACGGCGAGTTGATGTCCCGTTACACCAACGACTTGGATTTGTTGAACGACTTTTTAGCTCGTTGTATTCCACAAGTATTCAGTAGCGCGTTGACCATTATCGGTGTGTTTACAGCAATGATAGTTTTAAGCTGGAAGTTGACACTTGTTATGGTTGTAATGCTCGTTTTGATGGCAATTGTTGTCAAGTTTATTTGTGGCAAGTCCAAAACAAACTTTGTAAAGCAACAAGCAGCAGTGGGCAAACTCAACGGCTACATCGAAGAACTTGTCGAGGGTCAAAAGGTTGTAAAGGTATTCAACCACGAGCAAAAAGCTATTGCCGAGTTTGACGTAATCAACTCCGAGTGGCAAAAGGTTGCTGGCCGTGCCAATGCGTACGCCAACATCATGGGCCCCATTATGAACAATATGTCCCACTTTTTCTATGCAGGACTTGCCGTTTTGGGCGCAATCATTGCTATCAACTCCGATAGTCCCCTTGCATACGTTGGTATTGTTGCAACATTTTTGATGTACATTCGCAACATCACAATGCCTATCCAACAAATTTCTCAACAAGTAAACATGTTGTTTATGGCAGTTGCCGGTGGCGAAAGAGTATTTGCACTGCTTGATACCCCTGCCGAAGTGGATGATGGCTACGTAACACTTGTTTACGCAAATATTGCCGAGGACGGAACTATTACCGAAAGCGAAACTCGCACAGGCCACTGGGCATGGAAACATCCTCACGGAGACGGCACAATTACCTATACAGAACTAAAAGGCGACGTTCGTTTTGAGGACGTAACCTTTGGTTATGATGAGGACAAAACCGTTTTGCACAACGTATCGCTGTATGCAAAGCCAGGACAAAAAATTGCCTTTGTTGGCTCTACTGGCGCAGGCAAAACAACAATTACCAACCTTATCAATCGTTTTTATGATGTTCCCGATGGAAAGATTCGCTATGACGGCATCAACATCAACAAAATCAAAAAGGCCGATTTGCGTAGGTCACTTGGCATGGTTTTGCAAGATACACATCTATTTACCGGCACCGTTATGGACAACATCCGTTACGGAAGGCTGGATGCAACTGACGAGGAGTGCATTGCAGCAGCAAAATCAGCTAATGCTCACAACTTCATCAAGCACCTACCCGAAGGCTACAACACCCTAATTTCGCGTGACGGCGAAAACCTTTCACAAGGTCAACGTCAGCTTATTGCCATTGCGCGTGCTGCCGTTGCCGACCCACCAGTTCTCATTTTGGACGAGGCAACAAGTTCCATTGATACCCGTACCGAGTGGCTTATCGAAAAGGGTATGGACGCACTTATGGAAGGCCGTACAACATTTGTAATTGCCCACCGTCTTAGTACCGTACGCAACAGCAATGCGATAATGGTGCTGGAAAAGGGTGTAATTATCGAGCGTGGCGACCACGACGACCTTATCGCTCAAAAGGGCAAGTACTATCAACTGTACACTGGTATGTTCGAGTTGAGCTAATTACACAACAAACAAAACAAAAGAGCAGATACGTTTGTATTTGCTCTTTTTTGTTATATCACTATTTCTTATGGAAAACGCGCAAGTGGAGAGCTTTTACTCTCCACTTATTTTTTAGACACATGTATCAAGTTTTTGCTATTTTTTGCACGTTATTACACATCTAAAAACGGGTTTGTCGTTGCTGTTGCCCTGTATGTAGTAGCCGTAGTCCGTTTGCTTTTTGTACATCTTTATTTGCTCACCGTAAAAGGTTTGCGAGACGTATGCAATTTGCATTTCGTCAAAGTTTATTTTTGAAAACTCTTCCACCGTAAAGCAATCCAGCATCATTTTGATGTAAACAATGTTGTTTGTGTGCTTGTTTCCGTCAATATCGGTAAATAGAACGTTGTGGGTGTGGTGGTAGTGTGTTTCGTCCACTTGTTCTTGCGCTTGCAAAAACTCGCCAGCTCCACTGTTATCCTTGCGATGTGGCATATCGTGTGGGTAGTGCACCGAGTCCACCCTCCTTGGACGCTTTGTGTCACAATCGAGGGTGCACCATTCGCTACTGCAAGCAACAAGTAATTGGTTGTCGCCAGAAATGGTAAACTCTCTGCCAAACCGAACCCCTTTGGCAAAGGTAGGCCAAGTTTCGATGGTTACAACCTCCTCAAACTTGGGCATGCGAAATATTTTAACCTTCCACTTTGATAGTATCCAAAAGGCATTGGAAAGGTTTTTCATGGTTGTGGCATCAATTTCCAGTTCGGTAGAGTGCAGTCCAGTGATATTTTGAAAGTGGCTAACCACGTGGTCAACTCGCATGTTGTAGTTAAAATCCACCTCGGAAAACTCCACCTTGTGTTGCATTTTGTAGTAGTTGTTCATACTGTTCCTCAAATTGTTTTTGCACACGTTACACGCGCCAACAGCATTTGTTGCGTGCCATTTGTGCAACTAAATTCATTGATATACATCATAGACAATTTTCTTAAATTTTACTTAAACTTTCCGTTAACAAAAGGTAAATTAAGTGATTTTTTAAGCATATTTTGTACCTAAGTCGTGACTTGGTAAACAAATTGTTCTTGTATTTGCTTGGGTTATCTTTTTTTGATAAAACATCTGCTTATACCGTATAGGGATTGCCAAATTGTCTTTTTTCTCGAAAACTATTTACCTTTTTACCAAATTAATATATAATATTACAAAATAGTGGGGCAGTTTGCCCAATTGTATTGCATACGGCGAGCATAGTTATTGCAAACTGTACCACAACTATAACTTTTATGGAGGCCTACACTATGTTTAATATTTTGGTAGTAGAGGACGACAAACACACGAGAATATTACTTTCAAAGATTTTGCAAACAAACGGCTACAACGTTATTTTGGCAACGGATGGCGAGGATGCCCTTGCCAAACTGGAACACAACTACGTTGATTTGATGATTATTGACGTAATGATGCCCAAAATGGACGGTTATACGCTTACTCAAACCTTGCGTGACGGTGGTAGCCAAATGCCCATGCTGATGATTTCTGCCAAGGACAAAGTGCAAGATATCAAACAAGGCTTTTTGGTAGGTATTGACGACTATCTCACAAAACCTTTCGACTTTGAAGAATTAATTTTGCGTGTAAAAGCACTGCTTAGACGCTCCAAAATTGTTTCCGACCACAAGCTGGTTGTCGGCCAAACAACACTGGACTACCTATCTTTTAAAGTTATCACGCCCACTGGCGAAGAGACCTTGCCCAAAAAGGAGTTTTTGCTGTTGTACAAACTACTTTCCTACCCAGAAATTGTTTTTACCCGTTTGCAACTGATGGATGAAATTTGGGGTATGGATGCCGAAAGTGACGAGCATACAGTAAACGTGCATATAAACCGACTGCGTACACACTTTGCCGACAACAAAGATTTCGAAATTGTAACAGTGCGTGGTATCGGTTACAAGGCGGTGCGTTATGACGAACAAACCAACTAACAAAAAAACTGCCAAAAAGAAGCCATTGACGGACAAAATTCCTCTGCTCAAAGATTCCTTGACGGAAGTACAACAACTGCTTTCCTCTACCAAAAAGCTAACAAGGCGTATTATTTTTGGTCTTATTGTCGTGGTCGTTTCCGTTGTATTGCTCATTTTTGGCGCAATGTTTCTAATTGGACGTTTTACACACATCACGGAAGACTCGTCCGTGTACCCATGGGTATTTGTTGCAGTATCGTTAACGGTAGGCGCAGTGGTGGGAACAATTTTGTCCTTTATCTACTCCAAATTGACCAAAAAGACCATCAAACCCTATCTTGATGCCCTTCAACGCGTAAGCGAAGGGGATTTTACCGTGCGTATCGAAGAGGAAAGTTTGATGTTCGAAGATACTCGCATTGCCGAAAAATTTAACCAAATGGTAAAAAAGCTTGGCAGTGTTGAAATCTTGCGCGAAAGCTTTATTTCCGACTTTTCTCACGAGTTCAAAACGCCAATTGTGTCCATTTCTGGCTTTGCAAAGTTGCTAAAATCCGCCGACTTGACGGAGGACGAGCGCAACGAGTACTTGGATGTTATCATCAACGAGTCGGAAAGACTTGTAAACCTGTCGCAAAGCGTACTGCTGTTGACACGTTTGGACGACCACGTTGTGGAAAAGAAAACCTTTTTGTTAGACGAACAACTGCGCCAAAGTGTTTTACTTTTTGACAAAACTTTAAAGGACAAAAATATCCAGCTGGATTTAACAGTGGAAACTTTGCCCATTTGTAGCAGTCAACAACTACTGTCCAACGTGTGGCTCAATCTTATTAGCAATGCCATCAAGTTTAGTGCTGACGGTGGCAAAATAGATATCGTTGCCAAAAACCACGGCGACTACGTTACAGTTGCCATTGCCGACCAAGGCTGTGGTATGGACGAGGAAACACAGCAAAACATATTCAACAAGTTTTACCAAGGGGACAAATCTCACTCGGTAGAAGGTAACGGATTGGGACTTCCCATTGTGCAAAAGGTACTCAAACTTGTTGGGGGAGATATCTCTGTGCAAAGTGAACTGGGCAAAGGTAGTACATTTACAGTAATTTTGCCCAACAAACAAATTTAATTGTGGCGAACTTTTGCGCCAAAATCAACAGGTTAACTATGCTAAAACAAAACGACAAAATTACATACACAGCGCAAAGCTACTCCAATGCAGAAACCGTTGGGGTGGTTGACGGCTACACAGTTTTTGTTGCTGGCATGATTGTTGGGGAAACTGCAACTGTCAAGGTTACCTACGTCAAAAAGAACGTTGCCTATGCCGACGTGGTGGAAATTTTGCAACCATCACAAGCACGAGTTGCGCCCCCTTGCAAATACTATGGCAAATGCGGTGGATGCTCGCTTATGCACATGAGTTACTCCGAGCAACTAAAATTTAAGACAAACAAAGTAGCTAACAACTTGAAAAAACTTGCAAAACTGGATGTTAACGTGTTGCCCTGTGTACCTTCAACGTTAACTTTGGGCTATCGCAACAAACTTTCGTTGCCAGTGGCAGGCCGTGTTGGCAATGCCAAAATTGGTATGTACCAAAAGGGTAGCCACTTGGTTGTCAACATGGACGATTGTCTTCTTGGTGACAAGTGGTCGCAACAACTCACTGCAATTTTCAGGGAGTACCTCAACCAAAACAACATCCCTCCCTACAACGAAAAAAACTTTACAGGCGCAGTGCGTCACTTGGTGGCACGCTATGTCGATAGTCAACTGCTTGTAACAATTGTATCTAACGGCGAGTACACCTACGACCTAAAACCCCTTGTGGGAAAGCTACAAAAGGTTTTTCCTAAGTTTGGTTTGTTTGTCAACGTCAACACCTACAAAAACAACGTCATCTTGGGCAAAACCACACGTCACGTGTACGGAATTAACCAAATTGAAGGCCAACACTTTGGTGTAAAGTTCTGTTTGAAACCAGATAGCTTTTTCCAAGTGAACAACGGCGTTAAGGATACCATCTACCAAAAGGCAAAAGAGCTACTTAACGTTGCTAATACTGATGTGTTGTTTGATTGTTTTAGTGGTATCGGTATTTTGACTAACGCACTTGCATCCAAAGATTACCAAACTTATGCACTGGAAATTGTCCCCAGCGCAGTGGATGATGCCAACAAAATGAAACAACTCAACAATGCTCCCAACGTTACCAACATTTGTGGCGACGTCAATGTGGAGCTACCCAAACTCACACAAGAACATGCTGGCAAAACCATCACAATGGTGGTAGACCCACCACGCAAAGGCCTTGGCGAAAACATCTGCAACACCATTTTGCAGGCTGATGTAGATAACATTGTGTACATCTCTTGCGACTCGGCAACGCTTGCCCGAGACCTAAGTATGCTATCTACCAAGTACAACATTGCCTATGTCGAGCCATACGATATGTTTCCCAATACCGACAACGTCGAAACACTTGTTTGGCTTACAAAGTAGCCAAACGCAAAGCATACGAATGGCAACATCTGTGCTTGCACACAAATACGGGTAGAAGTTGGTTGCTCCAAGAGCTCGCCTTAGGGCGAGAACGAAACACACTCGTCACGTCCAGTATCACCCTCGGTGCGAGAGAAAACATACATCAAAGATATATGTTTCCCAATGCTCAGCAATACAATTTAACAAGTAGGTGTAGTAAAAATTATTTACAACGGCTATATCAAACATTTATCGCAAGGAGGTAACAATATGAAAGCTTTAAAAATTCAAATTTTAGTAATTATACTGTGTTTGTCTTTGCTTCTCAGTGGATGCTCTTTTTTGTCAATTTTTGATGACTTTAAAGATGATGACAACACAGGAGATGGAGCTATCAAAACCTTTGACCTGCTGACGGATGAAAAAATGGTGCTTGATACCACTTCGGAAGATCCATATTGTGTCCTAAAATTGTATTCTGGAGAAAAGTATCAAATCAAAACTTCCGTTGACGATCAACTTGGTGAGGACTACTACCTTACGTACACGTCCAAGGAGCAACCAGACGGCAAGTTTACCATATCCAATACAGGCGAAATACAAGTCAACGCTAACATTACAAAAAACGAAGTTTTTATTATTAACGTAGATTTATACAAAAAGGGCGTTGAAAAACGCATTGAGCGCAAGTATTTTTTCCTTTCGGTAATTGAAGGCGAGTATGCCAACATTGTTATTACCAACGATAATCTAACCTATGATGCTGATACATCCACCTACTTGCTAACGTTGGAATCAGGCAACAGCTATCAAATTTCCTACTCCGTCACCAGCAACGTGTCGCATGTTGTCAATTTCGAGTTGGTAAACCTTGATGATGAGCAGTTTATGTCTGTAAATAGCCAAGGTGTAATTTCCACCACCAAGACTAATACTGACAAAACTGGCAAAATTCGCATCGAGATTATTGGCGCAAGTGGAACAATTACCACCGTTTTTCTTCAAGTTACTGTCACAAATGGTGCAGAAGTTACCGATGGACTTAAAGTAACAAATCAATCAAATGCGCAAGTTGTCAATGATGGCGACACTTTGACAATGTACCAAAACACCGAGGTTGCCTTTGACGTAACCTACAATGGTCAACCTGTTGAGCCAACAATAACTATTGACTCTACTACCATTTTGCAAAAGGTCAACAACGCCACGGCGCTAAAATCTTTGGGTATTGGCACAAGCCAAGTAACTTTTGCCTACGACAATGAACACGTCACCATTACAGTTAACGTAATCAAGGATAGTTTGGTATCTTTGACAGCAACCAATGGTGGTGGCGACTTTATCATCATTAACGGCGTACTGCAATATTTGGAAAATTTATATGCCAATTACCAAAGTGGTGCAAAGGTGGAATTGTTGGATACAGCCAGCATAACTACAACCATCACCGACTATGACGACGTGTACAAAACCGTTGTGTTTAGCTACGCTGAGCAGGGGGATGAAGTAAGCGTAACCTATGCTGTCAAGTTCTACCAAACGGTTGACTACAACGGACAATCCACATCCTACACCAGCAGCGATTTCTTCCAACACAAAACAAATGCCACCTACGTACTGCCCAACGAGGGAACTATCAAATTGTTGGTTATCCCCGTTTGGTTTAGTGACTCTAACGTATTTTTCTTGGAAAGTCAGCAACAACAACTGATTGAAGATATCGACTACACCGT
>JAFTNE010000138.1 GCA_017452035.1 Clostridia bacterium | reverse complement strand
GTAACCTCCTTGATGGACGTTTACAACAAGGCAATGAACACCAACGTTAGCCCCATTGCTATCGGTGGTGGAACGTACTCACGTTGTTTACCCAACTGCGTGGCATTTGGCCCACTTTTCCCAGGGGAAGAACAAACCATCCACATGCCAAACGAGTGCATCAGCCTTGACAGTTTGAAACTTATGGCAGAACTGTACTTGGAGGCAATTTATCGCTTGGCAAAATAGCGACAAAATTGGTTGCAACAAAATACCATTTAACAGGGCATTTTTACTACGCAAAACATCGTTATAATTGCGCTTTGCGTGACAAAAACTGCACTACGTGTATCAAAAAACACACAACAATACAAAACAAAAGAGCAAGAAATTTCTTGCTCTTTTTTGTTGCTAATTGTATTTTGTGCAATATACTAATGGAAACAAATTAGACTAATCTTGCGCAACATATTGCCTATTTGTTTTGCGTCAATTTGCTGTTGTTGTATCAACGGCAACAATACTTGCACATGGAATATCACTCGTCAATTTGTTGGTCTGTTTGTTCGTCTACTGCGCCTTCGTTGGAGTTGTTTTGCTCCTCTACTTGAGCTTGCTTTTTGGCGATATCGTTGGTATCAATAGAATTACGGAAAACTACCAAGCTGTCAAAAATGTACTCGGTAACAAAGTTTACCACCATGGAAATTGCCAGTACCAGATACTCGTTCCAACCAATGTTTACCAATGCCACACCACCAAAGATGGACACGGGTGTAAACACCACGTAGTAGCCAAGTACTTTGAGCATTGCAATGGGTACGTTGGTTGCCGACTTAAATGTGAACTTACGGTTGAAGGTGAAGTTCCAAATTACCGAAAGTGTCAACGAAATAAAGTAGGACCAGCCGTATGGTTGGTTAACGTCCTTGATGATTACCTCTTGCAGTAGAGTAAATGATGCAATTTGAATTACCCCTGCCGAAATGGAAAACAATACAAACTTAACTGCACGCCAAAACTCTTTTTTATTCATAGTTATCTCCTTATTGGTTGTTGCTTTAAACACACTGGGTTGTTTTGCAAAAGGCCGTATTATCAACACAAAACCACCTTTGTTTGTAATGCAAATTTACTGTATGCAAACAAAAAACACCATATACAACAATTTTTACAACACCATTATACCACAACCAACCAAAAACACAACAAAATATTTAACAAATGTTTAATATTTTTACCTTGGAACATGCTTTTTCTGTTTAGCAAACGTAATATTTGTTGAATTGAGGACGTTGCAATTTGATTTGTATGGACATTTTTTCTTTTCGACAAAATTGCCACCTTGACAAGGATGCGTTTAGTAGTTATAATAAAAGGTAGCAAATATCATGGACTGCAAAGTAGTTACAAGGGGGCAAATATGGATTTTTTAGCTAAATACGAGTTTTGGAAAAAACACGCAACCGACCCAAGCGTTGTAGAAAGCTTGAAACAAATGGAAGGCAACACCGAGGAAATCAAAAATGCCTTTTACGGCGAACTTCAATTTGGTACAGCCGGACTACGTGGCATTATGACAGCTGGTACCGACAGATTGAACGTGTACACAGTTTTTCGTGCTACGGAAGGTCTTGCAAGGTACATGGTTGCGCACAAGATGACAAGTTGCGCTATCACTTACGACAGTCGCCTAAACAGCGAATTGTTCAGCAAAACTGCTGCAACAACTCTTGCTTGGCACGGCATCAAGGTGTACATCACAAAAGAGTGCATGCCCACACCATTTTTGTCCTTTATGGTGCGTGACCTTGGTTGCGACATTGGTATCAACATCACAGCAAGCCACAACCCAAGTGAATACAACGGCTACAAAGTTTATGACGAGCTTGGTTGCCAACTTGTGGACGAGGCTTGCATGGAAGTTATTGGCTTTATTAGCGACGTTGACCCATTTGAGAGAGAACTCGGCGACTTTGATAGTTACCTTGGCAAAACAATCTTTTTTGTAGATGACGCAGTAGAAGAACGCTACAAAGACGTTGTTATTTCGCAAAGCTTAGATATGGTAGACGGCCTCAAAGTTGTATACACACCACTTAATGGTGCTGGTTGGCGCGTTGTTCCCGAAGTGTTGAAGCGTGTTGGACTAAAAGACATGGTTGTTGTTAGCGAGCAAGCAACACCTGACGGACACTTCCCAACTTGCAGTTACCCCAACCCCGAAAAGAAAGAGGCGCTTGCCTTGGCTGTAAAACTTTTGCAAGAAAGTGGCGCAGATATTGTAATTGCCAACGACCCCGACTGCGACCGTCTTGGCGTTGTTGTAAACACTGGCAACACAACTCGCAGTTTGAGTGGTAACGAAGTGGGTGTTTTGCTTTGCGACTACATTTTGACTCGTCTTGCCGAAGAAAACAAACTGCCCGAAAACCCCGTTGTTGTAAAAACTATCGTTACAACAATTATGACCAACGCCATTGCCAAAAAGTTTGGTGCTGAGGTAAGAGACGTTTTGACAGGCTTCAAACACATTGGTAACGTTATTGCCGAACTGGAAAGACAAGGCCACCCCGAAAGATACATTTTGGGCTTTGAAGAAAGCTGTGGCTACTTGAAGGGTACGTACGTACGTGACAAAGACGGTGTTGTTGCTAGCATGCTTACAGCTCAAATGGCAAGCTATCTCAAAAAGCAAGGCAAAACTTTGGTGGACAGACTCAACGAGTTGTATGCTGAACATGGCATTTTCTTCCAAGACATTGTAAGCTATCGTTTTGAAGGTGTAACTGGTGCCGAAAAGAAAAATCAACTGCTTGCAAACTTGCGCAACAATGCTCCAAGTCACCTTGGTGACAGTCCAGTTATTGCAACTTGCGACTTTTTGACACAAACACAATTCGATTTGCCAAAAGCAGACGTTTTGAAATACAACTCTGCAAATGGCAGTCAACTTATCGTTCGCCCAAGTGGCACCGAACCTCTCATCAAGTGCTACATCACTGTTATTGGTGATGCCGAAAGCACAAAACGTCGTTTTGCCGAAATCAAAGAGCTTACCGACAAATTGTTTGCATAGCAACTGCGTTTGACACTAAACACCTTGGCATAAACAAAATACCGTTTGTTACATCACAACTACAAAATACAAAAGCCACTACTTTTAGTGGCTTTTTTTGTTGCGTTTTTTGCTACATATAGCCAATTTTGGATAGTTTGCAATGCCTAATTCTCGTTGTTAAGGCAGGTTGTTGCCCATTTTATTTATCAAAATTGAATC
>JAFTNE010000137.1 GCA_017452035.1 Clostridia bacterium | reverse complement strand
TCGCGAATACCCAACGAACTTTGGCTGTTATACAGGAAGAAACGGAATGGTTCTTCGCCTGCAGCCGATGTAAATGTTGGGTGTGGCAAGTAGCTCATTGGAACGGTGTAGGCATCTAGTGAAACAAAATTATCATTTACACCACTTACGTCAATGTAGCTGTAGTTTTTACCACCACCGTAAAATGCCGTTGCACCATTGATGTACAGTTGGTCATTCTTTTCGGTAAGCAAATTTATAAATGTTGTATTGGGGCGTTTTAACTCTTCTGTTTGGTAACTTTCTACCATGCCTGGGATATCCAAAGAAAGATACTTGCCAAGGTCACCAAAGTTTTCGCTCACTTCAATAAGTGTTTCGGAGTTGACGTTTTCCAGCACCTTCCAGTCGTAGAAACGAACGTCCCCTTCCATTTTTAGTCGAGCTGGCATGCTTGTGCCGGCAACATTAGCCCAACCTTGCTTTGGCAAACCAAAGTTGAGGATGTCTTGACCAAAGAGCAATGGGCCTGCAAATCGACTTTCGAAACCAACGCAGAACAAACCCGAATTGGAAAATACCGAGTCGCGCAAGATTACGTCCGTCAAAACGTAGTTGTTGTAAAAATCTTCGACATCAGCAGTGTACTGCGAATGAGCTGTCTCGCCACGATAAATGCCACTTTGGATGCAATCTACTGTGGTCTTACCATCCTCGTTGATGGCTTGTGTTGTATACTTGCCTAGGTAGGATGCCCCTAACGCTGGACCTGCAACGTCCATAACGTCAAGTGTTTCAAAGTCGTACTCCTTGTAAATTGTGCTTGTGTTTTTGATAATTTGGTTGGAGGAAAGCTTCAAAATAAACTCTCTGCCATACTCCAAAATACAATTGTTGATTATTGTTTGAGTGCGCAAACTTTCGATATTATCTTTGATGTATTGCTGTTGCTCGTCAATTGTGAGCTGCGATTCTAACTCGGTGTCGTACGCTAACTTGGTGTCGTACGCCTTACCAAAAATTCTTACAACGGTACGACCATTGTTTACGCGAGAGTATGCAAGGTTGCAGTCATCTTCGATAACTTCCAAAACTGTACCAGCATGGTCAAAGTTGGAAAGGTTTGCAACGGCATCGTCTGCCAACGTAACACCATCGTCTTTGACGTTCCAGCCGTACAAAGTTTGGTCGGCGCAGCCTTTGAGTTCTACGTTGCAAATGGTAACGTTTGGTGTGTTTACCATAAATACAACGTTGTCTTGCGCCTTTACTGCTGCGCTTTCAACAGATCCATTTTCGCCGTTGGCAGGGATTACTTTAACCAAATCCAATGGTCCACGAAATACTGTGATGTTGGTATATCGTAGGCTGTTTGTGATGTACTCGCCACAGATAAACTTACCATTACCGTAAATATCGTTTGTGATATTTACGCAGTAACGGATTTGCGCTTTGTCCAACATGCCGTTATCCTTGTAGTAGGTGGCATCCATTGTGGTTTGCATTGGGGTTGTGGCATAGTTTTTTAGGTAATTGGTGTAGTCGGTAAACTCCATGTCGCCTATGGCAGGCGCTAACATAACGTCACTACGCAAAACTACTGGTAAAGATGCCTTTTGACCATTGATAGTACGTTCCATTGCAAACATCAAGTCGTAGTAGTCATCCACCCAAATTGCATCATTAACACAACGCAATGTAACTTGTGCTTGTACAGCATCGTCACCTTTGAGGCCCAACGCCTCGTTGTAGGCACTGTACGCTGTTATTGTTACTTCGCCAGTGCCAACGGCTGTTACAACGCCATCTTTGACGGTGGCAATGTTTTGGTCGCTACTGCGCCAAATGATATCTTTGCTGTTTACAGCTTGGTTGTTGCTGTATTTGAGTGCGCTTACACCCAAAGTGTAGTTTGTGGGAACAATTGTG
>JAFTNE010000136.1 GCA_017452035.1 Clostridia bacterium | reverse complement strand
TCCAGCCAAAAGAACCTTTCAAGCACTTCGTATCGAAGTCAACAAGGAGCTGGACGGCTTGGAAGAGTTTTTACACAACGCCGTTGACCTTTTGAAGGAAGATGGCAGAATTGCGATAATTACCTTCCACAGTTTGGAAGATCGCATTGTAAAACATGCATTTGCCGATTTGGCAACAGATTGTATCTGCCCACCAAGTCTTCCCATTTGCGTATGCAACCACAGAGCCAAAGGCTTTTGTGTAAACAAAAAACCCATTCTTCCCAGTGAAGAAGAACTAAAAGAAAATTCTCGCTCTCAAAGCGCAAAGCTGAGAGTGTTCCAAAAAAAGT
The DNA here is from genome assembly GCA_017452035.1 of Clostridia bacterium. Taxonomy (GTDB): domain Bacteria; phylum Bacillota; class Clostridia; order Christensenellales; family CAG-314; genus Fimimonas. The sequence continues at coordinate 13,137 of JAFTNE010000136.1, read as the reverse complement.
AAAGGAGGAACTACAATGCAATACGGCAATAACTTTCAACCTCAAGCAATGACTGATGATGTATACGCTGGCGTAAATACATCTCCTTTGTTCAACAATTTTGCTGATACTGCTGATACACAAGAGTTCTCAATTTCTGCAATTCAACAAAAACTTGGTGATATCGCTCAAACCACAGGCGAAATGGCAACATCAACTCCTGATTTGATGCCATCTGCGCAAACAATCAATATGTCCTATGCTCGCAACTATGCTCCCGAGCAAACAATGGCAAAAACAAGTTCTAAAACAAAGGCTCTTGTAATAAGCTATGTTGCAGTGGTATTGATGCTTGTTTTGGCAGTAACACTTTGTGGCGTATCCGTTGGTGGCTCCTTTGCTTCGGCAGTTGCAGCACAATCTGCTTACAGCGAACTTCAAACAGAGCTTGCTGAGGTTACACAAGTAGCATCTCAAGAGGACTACACCGAACTTATGAACAAAGCTCAACAACTTGGCTACGTTGACGCATCTGCATCCAATACTTTGGCATATACACAAGTAGAAACAAGACCCGCACAAAATACTTCCGTACAAACCAACTGGTTTGACTCATTGTGCGACTGGTTGTGCGGAGTATTTGGAGTATAATTTGGAAAACAACTACTATCTATCTAAAAAACGATTGCTGACACTTTTGGTGGCAGCAATTTTTTTGTTTATGGTCATATTTGTGCGTTTGGCGTATATACAAGTAGTTTGGGGTAAAGATTTGCAACAAAAGGCAAGCGACCAGTGGCAACGCGATTTACCCATCAAGGCCTATAGAGGGGATATTGTTGATACTAACGGCAGTTTGCTTGCAACAACACAAACAAGCTATGGTTTGTATGTTAGACCACAAAGTGTAACTGATGCACATTTATGTGCCAAAACTTTGGCAGAAATTTTGCAAAAGGACTATCAAAAGCTTTACGACAAAATTACATCCAGGGGTGTATCGGAAGTTACGTTGGCTAACACAATAACTTCATCACAGGTGGAGGCAATTAGAAATTGCAATTTACAAGGAATCTACATTGCTGGCAAAGGCGTTCGTAGTTATGTGTATGGCGACTTTTTGTCGCAGGTATTGGGGTTTGTTTCCAGTGATGGCATAGGCCAAACGGGAATTGAATCTTACTACAACAAGTACTTGCAAGGCATTGACGGCAAACTGCTTACTGAAACGGACTTGGTAGGAGAGGAATTGAAAGACGGGGCAATGTCCTACATTTCTGCTGTCAATGGGCTTACGGTAACGCTGACAATTGATGCTGTTATTCAAACGATAGTGGAAAACGTTTTGCAACTTGCCATGCATCAGCAAAGCCCACAGGGAGCAAGATGTATTGTATTAGATGTAACCACAGGCGAAATTTTGGCTATGGCATCCAAGCCGAGCGTGGACCTAAACAATTTGCCTCGTGACGACTTGGAAACGCTGATGAAGTACTCTAAAAACACATTACTTACCGATATATAAGAGCCAGGCTCTACATTTAAGGTTTTGACGGCTGCTGCCTGCTTAGAGGAGTACGCCAAGGGCAATCCAAATGCATTTTCGGCCACACACGTGTTTAGCAACTCGGCAGGCACTCGCATTATTGATGGATCGAAAATAAAGTGTTGGACAAAGCATGCCAACGGCAAACACTCCAATCAAACGTTAGCCCAAGCTCTAAACAACAGTTGTAACCCTATTTTTACAGATATCGCGCTTTCCTTGGGTAAGGAAGTGATGTATGATTATCTCAACAAGTTTGGATATGGCAAAGCTACTGGTATCGATTTTTTAGGAGAGCAATCTGGCTTACTCGTTGCCGAGTCGGCTGTTACTCGTGGCGACTTGGCGCGCATTGGTTTTGGTCAAACAATAGCTGTAACTCCATTGCAACTGTGTATGGCAACGGCTGCCGCAGTAAATGGAGGGTTACTTATGCAACCATATTTGGTAAAGGAAATTAGCGATCCAACGACAAATCAGGTAGTGCAACGTTTTTACCCAACTATGGTAAATCGTGTGATAAGTCAGCAAACAAGTGGTCAAATTGCAAAAATGCTACAAGGTGTTGTTGCAGATGGTGGTGGTAAAAATGCTTATATCGAAGGTTATCAGGTGGGAGGAAAAACTGGTACAGCGCAAAAGTTTGTAAATGGCGCATTGGCACAAGGCAAGTATGTGTCGTCGTTTGTGGGGTTTTTCCCAGCGAGTAGCCCCAAATACCTGTGCTTGTTTATCGTTGATGAGCCACAAGGCCAAAGCTATGGTTCCATTGTTGCTGCGCCCTACGCTGGGTTGATTTTTAGAGAAATCATCAACTACAAACAAATTGAACCAATGGAGTAAGTTGCTTGCTCATAATTTTTAATAAGAGGTAATACAATAATTTGCAGGACAAGTGATAGTTTTGCTTGTTTTGCAAATTATTTTTGTTTGGAGAAGTATTGTGTACATTCAACAAATTATCAATGGCCTCAAGTGTCAAGTGATAGGTGTAGACAATCCGGAAATTACATCCCTTTCTTGCGATACATCCACAGTAAAAGCAGGCAGTTTATTTTTTTGTCTTAAAGGGCAACAATATGATGGACATAATTTTTTTCGTAAGGTAATTGGGGATGGTGCTGTTGCAATAGTTACGGAAAAAAAGTTAGATACGTCACTTTTGCAAATTGTTGTACCCAATTGTCGTATTGCAATGTCGGTATGCGCAAAAAACTTTTACGAGCATTGTGCTGACAAGATGCGTCTTATTGCCATTGTAGGTACAAATGGCAAAACGTCTACCTCCTACATATTGCAAAACATATTGCAAAAGGGTGGTAGCAACACAGCTGTGGTGGGCACAAATGGCGTGTTTTTCAATAACCAACATCTCGCGTGCAATTTGACCACCCCCGACCCAATTTTGCTGCACAAATTGTTCAAGCAAATGTATCAAAACAACGTCAAAACTGTTGTGATGGAAGTTTCTGCGCACGCTATTGCTCTAAGTAAAGTTTACGGACTGCATTTTGACGTGGCAATTTTTACCAATTTTTCCCAAGACCATTTGGACTTTTTCCACACCATGGAAAGGTATGCCGAGGTAAAGCGTAGTTTTTTTAATAGTAACGTTGTGACCAATGCCGTTGTTAACGTTGATGATAAACTTGGTGAGCAAATATATTCGCAACTGCCGTCGGTATCTTTTGGACTAAACAACAATTGTGATTGCTTTATACAAAAGGCTCAACAGCAAGGCGACTGTACAACATTTGAACTAAGCCTATTTGGCAGTCGCGCTATTGCAAAAACAAAACTAAAAGGGCAGTTCAATTTGTACAACATTTTGTCTGCATGCACTGCATCGGCAGTTCTGGGTGTTCCAATTAGTACAATAGTAGATGCCGTAAGTGAGGTGGAATATATTGACGGCCGAAACCAAACACTTGTGCGCAGTGATGGCGCAAAAATTGTGATAGATTTTGCCCATACTCCTGATGGCATCAATAACATTTTATCCTACTTGAAAGGCATTACTCAAGGCCAACTAATTGTAGTTTTTGGTTGTGGTGGCAACAGAGACAAATTTAAGCGTCCGTTGATGGCAGAGGTTGTATCAAAGTATGCCGATTTTGCCGTTGTCACAAATGACAACCCACGGTTTGAAGATCCAAAGGTTATTGCCGACGACATTGTTGCTCGACTTAGTTGTAAATACAAAGTAGTGCTAAATCGTTCGCAGGCAACCGAGTTTGCGTTGTCGTTGGCAAACTGTAACGACACCATTGCAATTTTGGGCAAAGGCGCTGAAAGATATCAGGAAATTAGAAGCAAAAAGATTCCTTACTCCGATTTAGATGTGGTTTCTAAGCTACTTTCACGTAATACATAAATTTCTTTGTGTAGTCAAAGAAAGTCAAAGTAATTGTCGTGGCAAACTGCTACAAAAAATGCTAAGGAGACGTATGAACAACTACTTTATTGCGCTGGTAGCCTTTGCCATCAGCCTATTGTTTATTTGGTTGCTTTTGCCAATTCTCAAAAAGGCCAAGGCTGGTCAACAAATACTGCACTATGTGGCAGAGCACAACACAAAAAATGGTACGCCAACAATGGGAGGTATTGCCTTTATTTTGGCAATAGCAATTTCGGCGTGTATATTTTGCGATTTAAAAAGTCGTGGCACGCTTGTGATACTTTGCGTGTTTTTGGCTTATGCAATTGTTGGCTTTTTGGATGATTTCATCAAGATAAAGTTTCGCCGTAACATGGGACTAAAAGCCTATCAAAAACTGGTGGTGCAACTTGCAATTGCCATATTGGTAGCGTTGTTTGTTAAAAACGATATTGCCATTGGTAGTGTATTGCGAATTCCCTTTTGCGACAAACAAATCGATTTGGGTTTTTGGATTGTTCCATTTGTTGTGTTTGTTTACCTTGCTTGCACAAATGGTGTCAATTTGACGGACGGCATCGATGGCCTTGCAACGTCAACAACTATTTGTTTTTTGTTTGGTATGATTTTGCTACTTGGCAAGGAGCTGTCATATCATAGTAGTGTGGGTGACACCTATGCATACAATCAAACAACGCAGGTTGTAAAACTATGTTATATAGCTATTGGTGCGTTGTTTGCATTTTTGCTGTTCAATTGCAATAACGCGAGCGTATTTATGGGGGACACTGGTTCACTTGCCTTGGGTGCATTGGTGGCGTGTAGTGGCATTTTTACGCGCATGACGCTGTTTATTCCGTTGATAGGAATTATGTTTGTTGTTAGTTGCGTATCAGTAATTTTACAAGTGGTGTACTTCAAAATTACAAAGGGCAAGCGTATCTTTTTGATGGCACCGTATCATCATCATTTGCAAAAGAAGGGGCATAGTGAGACTCGTATTTGTACAATCTATTGCACTGTAACGATGCTTGTAATCGCCTTTCTTTTAGCTTTTGGAGTGTAGTATGACAGACATAGTAATTTACGGACGGGGCAAAACCGGTCAAAGTTTGCACAAATTACTACAAAAGCAGGGTAAAAGTGCAATTTTCTACGATGACGAAAATGGCTTTGATATTCCCTTTGGATTTTCTCCAAATACAACGGTGCTACTCAGTCCAGGTGTCAAACCAAATGCGAGGGGGCTAACATTAGCAAAACAAGCTGGCGCAAAAATAGTCGTCGAACTGGAGTATTGCTTTGCTTTGTGTAAAGCTCCCTGCATTTCCGTAACAGGGACAAATGGTAAAACTACCACGTGCCAATTGATACATCACATACTAAGACACGTTGGCAAGCATGCACGTCTGTTGGGTAATGGTGGCGTACCTTTTGCTGAGCATGTGCTAGACTGTTTGCCAGAAGATATCGTTGTGCTGGAAAGTTCCAGTTTTCAGCTCAACAACTGCAAGTCGTTCGCCCCCAAAGTGAGTGTTTTTACCAACCTTGCAACAGACCACTTGGACTATCACGCAAGTATGACGGAGTACAGTGTTGCCAAGCAAAACAATTTTGCTCATCAACAAAACGATGCTTTTGCAATATTCAATGCCGATGACAAAAATGCATTGGCTCTGTCAGCAAAATGCAAATGCAATGCGTTGTTTTATTCCACGTTCAATAAATATGCAAACTGTTTTTGGGATGGCGCAAACGTCCAGTTGAACCTGTTTGGTAATATACAAAAATGTCATAGTGGTATGTTGACGAAGATGTACACACATAACCAAAGCAATTGTCTGGGTGCAATTTTGGCTTGCAGTGTTTTTGGAGTTTCTTTACAAGATAGTTTGCAGGCAATCTGTACATACAAATTTCCTGCACATCGCATGCAAGTGGTAGCAAACTTTTGTGGTATTACATTTGTTGATGACAGCAAAGGGACCAACGTTCATGCAACAATAAATGCTTGCAATGCTATTGATGGTAATATCGCGTTAATTTTAGGTGGATCTAAAAAGGGCTATCAATTTGATGAAATCTTCCAAAGCGCACCAAGTGGTTTGATTTACATTTGTGCTACGGGGCAAACTGCACCGGATATTGCCATTTGTGGAAAAAAGTATGGAAAGAAGGTGCATATTTTTGATGACATAAGGGGATGTGTCAAAGGCTGTTTTGATAACCTCCAAAGTGTTGGAGGCACGGTACTGATGTCCAATGCGTGCGCAAGCTTTGATAAGTTTAGTGGTTATGCAGAACGTGGCAACTATTTTCAACAAGTTGTAGAGGAGTTGAAAGTTGAAAGTCAAGTTTGATTACATACTATTTTTCGCCGTTTTGATGCTTGTTTTACTGGGTTTGCTTTTTGTTTATAGCGCAAGTATGTACTCGGCTGAAACTACCTATGGCAACAAGTTTTTCTTTTTGTCAAAGCAACTTGTGGGCGCATTGGTAGGGCTGGTTGTGATGGTTGGAATATCTTTTGTGAAACTGGATGTTATCAAAAAATTTTGGATAGTGGGCGTTGCAATATCTATCATACTGTTAGCCTTAGTATTCGTACCGGGTATTGGTGTAGAAAACTACGGAGCGCGCCGTTGGATAGGTTTTGGAAGTTTTACCATTCAGCCATCAGAAATAGCAAAGTTTGCATACGTGCTTTTTTGTGCAGTGTACATGTCAAAAAAGGATATGTCTAAACTTAAAAATTGCATTTGGCCGGTTGTTGTAGGTGGGGCGTTTTGTTTGCTTATCATTGCCGAGCCAAACATGTCCATAACAATGTGTGTTGCAATGTTGATGGTAATTATGCTGTTTATCGGTGGAATGAAAGGTAAGTACTTTTTGATGTTACTTGTTCCGTTGGCACTTGCCGTACCATTGCTTATTATTGCTGAACCATATCGATTGCAACGATTACTGGCATTTGTAGACCCGTGGGCATCTCCCAAAGGCGAAGGGTACCAGCTAATACAATCGTTGTATGCACTTGGTGGAGGGGGATGGTTTGGCGTTGGCCTATTCAATAGTAGACAAAAATATCGCTTTTTGCCCTTTGCTGAAAGTGATTTTATACTTTCTGTCATTGGCGAAGAGGTTGGACTTGTAGGATGTTTGTTTGTTTTTGCGCTGTATTTGGTGGTAATTTTGCGCGGTGTGCGTATTGCCATCAATTGCAAGGACAAATTTAGTTGTTTTTTGGCAAGTGGAATTTGTTCGGTCATTGCCATACAAAGCCTTTTGAACTTTGCCGTTGTTACAGGCAGTATTCCCCCAACTGGGCTACCTTTGCCCTTTATTAGCTATGGGGGAACCTCGTTGGTGGTATTTATGGGTGCTGTGGGTATTTTGTTGAACATTTCCAAGCAAGTATTGCAAGATGTAGGAGTAAAAAGTTGGATTACATAATTGAAGGTGGTCACAAGCTTGATGGCGAAATATCCGTGTATGGTGCCAAAAACTGCGCATTGGCTTTACTTGGTGCTACGATTTTGACGGATGACGAAGTGGTGCTTACCAATTGCCCACAAATAGTGGATGTCGAAAATATGTTACAACTGCTAAAAAGTATAGGCAAAAAGGTTTGGCGCGTTGGCGACGTAGTGGGAGTGGCTGGCGCGCTGTCTACAACCAACGTAACAACGCCAGTAGCCACTTTGATACGTGGCTCAATTTTGATTTTGGGCAGTGTTTTGGCGAGGTATGGCAATGTGCAACTGCCTCTTCCGGGTGGGTGCGCAATAGGCAGTAGGCCTATAGATATCCATCTTGACGGACTTCGCGCAATGGGTGTTGCCGTCAACCAGGGGCTAACGGACGTTGTTTGCTGTGGGGTGCCCCAAAGTACAACTTACAAACTGCGATTTGCCAGTGTGGGTGCTACGCAAAATCTTATTTGCGCATCAGTGTTTTCCAAGGGGAAAACGGTGCTAAAAAATTGCGCTATCGAGCCGGAAATTGTTGCGCTTGAGCGTCTACTTGTAAGTATGGGCGCAAAGATTAGTGGCATTGGTTGTTCTACTGTAACTATTGAAGGAGTGCAACGTCTGCACACTGCAACAGCTAAGGTAATTCCAGATAGGATTGTTACGGCAACGTACCTTTCTGCTGTGGTTTGCGCTAAAGGGGAACTTGTTGTTGAAAACTGCAATCCAAGACATTTGCGTAGTTTTTTACAGTTGATTTCCAGCAATTTTCCCACTAAAATTTACAACCATGCAATAGCCATTGAAGTAAGTGATAGAGCAAAATCGTATGGCTTTGTACGTACTGCGCCATATCCATTTTTCCCAACAGATATGCAGTCGCTACTTTTGAGTATGGCATGTTTCGCCCGTGGTAGCACCTGTATAAAGGAAAATCTTTTTGAAAATCGACTATCGCACAACGTCAAGCAACTAAACTTGATGGGTGCAAAAATCGCACACCATGCCAATACTGCAATAGTTGACGGAGTAAACGGACTTATAGGCACACAAGTGTCAGCAATGGACTTGCGTGGAGGTGCAGGGTTGGTTGTTGCAGGACTGGGAGCACAAGGTACAACGATTGTACGTGACGTAAGTCATATTCAGCGTGGCTACATAAATTTGGCAGAAAGTCTATCTTCTGTTGGTGCAAATATAACAATATTAAATCAATCGGCAAACTAATTGTGGGGTTTGCCGATTTTTTATGCAAAAAAGCTGTAATAAATCGGTCAAATTATTGACTAGTTACACAAATAGTATTATAATTAATATACAAAATATTTGGTGGATTTTCGCCTTTGTAATCTATTTGAGGTATATCGTGAAAAGTAAAAGACTTTTAATTTTGATCGCTGTAGTGGCAATAGTATTGGTAGTCATGATCCTGCTTTCAGCATTGTTTTCAGTACAAGAAGCGTGGGTAGTGTTCCACAGATTTGACGGAAAAACAACTTATGCACCCGAGCAAGGTGCTCCAACTATTGAGGATATCCTCAAACAAGCAAAAGGCAAAAACATCATTTTCCTTTCCAAAAGCGAACTACTTAAAAACTTGCAAACGGACAATTGGCACGCAATGTTTGTCGTAAAGAAGTTCCCTAACGAAGTTGAGGTTCACTTTTTTGAAAGAACATTGGCTGCGAAAATTGTAGTAGGTGGCAAAGATATCTATATCGACTCCAAAGGAAACGTTGTTACCAACCCAGATGGAAAAACTTGTGTAAACATTTCGTCAGCTTTTGCATTGTTAGACGTTGTATCTCAAGAGGTAAATCAACCATTGCAATTTGAATCAGAGGCTAACAACCAACGTTTGCAACAAGTTTTGCAGGTATTGTTGACCGTTTGGCGTTGCAATATTGAGTATGAAGATATCCCAGCTGTGCTCGGTTCAACAAACGTATTTACTTACGAAAATGACAAACTGATTATAAAAATGCCATCGGGCGCAAGGTTTGAAGTTTATGCACCACAAAAGAATTTGGAAAACAGACTTATTGATGCCTTTTCAGCATACTACAATGCAGAAAACAACGACCTTCAAAAAGATGGTGTAATTATAGTTGTGCGTGAAGACGGCAAAATCACTACGGACAAAGAATGAGGAGAAAATGAAAAATAAATGTGTAGCAATACTGGACTTTGGTTCCAGTAAAATTACCTGTATGTTGGCAAATAAGGTTTCCGACAGTGGTGACTTTATTATCAAAGCAGTGGGACGCAGTAACTACAATGGCTTTGACGATAAGGGCTGGTACGAACCAGAAACTATCAAAAAGGCTGTATTTGATGCCATTACACAGGTAGAAAATAAATCTGGAAGTAAAATTAAGGAAATTTACGTTGGTGTTCCCGGTGCATTTTGCGCTGTTGCATCAAGCGAATCATCCATAACATTCCACTCAAAAAAGAAATTAGATAGCCAAGACGTTGAAGACCTTGTAAGCAAAGCAGATATCTTTGACTGTGGCACAGACCTTGCTCCACTTGGTGGCAAACCTGTGTACTTTGTATTGGATGGTGGTATCAAGTGTTTTGACATTGTGGGTAATATTGCCACAAAGGTAACTGCTTTGGTATCATTTTCCTTTATGAAAAACCACTTCCGTCAAAGCATTGCACCTATTTTGCACGAAAAAGGCATCAAAAAGGTTACCTACGTCAATGCTTGTGAAGCGCAAGCAATGTACATTTCTCACTCTATGTATCTAAACGGTTACTCCATCATTGTAGACGTTGGACATATCACAACTAACGTATCGTTGGTGGGAGGCAAAGGATTGTTGTTTGGCAGAACCTTTGCATTAGGTAGTGGCTACCTTGCTAGCGATCTTATGCAAGTTATGGGCTTTGACTATAACTTTGCAATGAACGTTTTACAAAAAATCAACCTCAATTTGGATATTCACGATGGTGATGCATATTCAGTAAATGGTCGCATGGTGGATGCAAAGCGCACAAACGAAGTTGTAAAGGCGCGTGTTGAACAAATTGCAGAGCATATCGTAAAAAGTTTTAGATATTGCGATAAGGAAATTCCTGCATCAACCGTCATTGTATTGACTGGTGGTGGTCTTACGTACATTCGTGGTGGCGCAGACGCCTTGGCAACAAGCCTTGGCAAACCAGTAAAAGTATACACAAGTGCAAATCCACAAACAAATCACAACGAGTACACGTCTTGTTTTGGTTTGATTTACACAGCTTGTATTGATCAAAAAAGTGCTAAAAAGAGTTTGTTTAGTATTTTCAAAAGAACAAACAAAGGAGATAACTAATGGATTACGGTTCAACAAATAATATTGCAAAAATCATGATAGTTGGTGTTGGTGGTGGCGGTGGTAATGCCGTTAATAGCATGATGAAAGCAGGTATTCGTAACGTAGAGTACCTTGTTATGAACACCGACCAACAAGCGCTATTCAAATTGGGCGCAAAAAAGATGCCCATTGGCGAAATGCTTACCAAAGGTCTTGGCGCAGGTGCCGATCCTGAAATTGGTAGAGCTGCCGCTCTTGAAAGCAAAGATAAAATTCAAGAGGCATTGCAAGGCGTAGACTTGTTGTTTATTGCAGCAGGTATGGGTGGTGGCACTGGTACTGGTGCTGCTCCAGTAATCGCGCAAATTGCTCGTGAGTTGGAAATTTTGACTATTGCCGTTGTAACAAAGCCTTTCAATTTTGAGGGTGTTCGCCGTATGAGAAATGCCGATATGGGTATCAACAACCTCAAAGGCAACGTTGACGCGCTTGTTATCGTTCAAAACGAAAAGCTCAATCGTGACAAAAACTTCTCCATCAAAGATGCTTTTGCAAAAGCTGACGAAATCTTGTTGCAAGGTATCCGTGGTATTACGGAAATTGTTGTTCAAGATGGCCGCATCAACCTTGACCTTGCTGACGTTAAGTGCGTAATGCGCAACTCCGGTATGGCGCACATGGGCATTGGCGAAGGCAAAGGTAAAAACAAAACAATTGATGCTATTCGTAAGGCAGTGTACTCTCCATTGTTGGAGACAACAATTCAAGGTGCGTCCAGTCTTATTGTAAACTTCCGTGGTGGCGACGACCTTACTTTGGACGAAGTAACCACTGGTGTTGACCTTGTTCGTCAAGTTATTTCTCCTGATGCAAACGTTTTGTTTGGTGTTGGATTTGACGAAAACATGACAGACGAAGTTCAAGTTACACTTATTGCAACAGGTTTTTCCGGTGGCAACGACTCCAAAGCAGCATTTTTCAGTAGCGAAACTGCAACAAACGTTCAAGCAAGCGCATTGAAACGCAACAGCGTTACTACCGAAAGCCCACTTACAACGGGTAGTGTTATTCCACCTCAACCAGCTACTAAACCAGTAGTTACACAACCTGTTGATACATCAGTTATCTCTGGCACAGTTGCCGTGGATGACGACCCATCAATTCCACCTTTCCTTCGCAAAATGAGGAGCTAATTTTATGGACAGATTACTTATAAAAACGCTTTTTTCACAAAGTGATACATATGCAGATAAAATTGTAACTGTATGTGGATGGGCGCGTACCATCCGTGACTCCAAGGTGTTCGGTTTTATCGAACTAAACGATGGCAGTTGCTTCAAGAGCTTGCAAATTGTATTTGAGCAAGGCCAAATTGACAACTTCGAAGAAATTGCTAAACTCAACGTTGGTAGTGCGCTTGTTGTAACGGGCAAAGTTGTACTTACTCCACAAAACAAACAACCTTTGGAAATCAAAGCTACAAAAATTGAGGTAGAAGGCAAGTCCACACCCGACTATCCATTGCAAAAAAAGCGTCACTCGGTAGAGTTTTTGCGCGAAATTGCTCACTTGCGCCCACGTACAAACCTTATTTCTGCAACAATGCGAGTTCGTAGTCAAGCGGCATTTGCTTTGCATAGCTTTTTCCATCAAGAGGGCTTTGTGTACGTTCACACGCCTTTGATTACTGCAAGTGACTGTGAAGGTGCTGGCGAAATGTTTAAGGTTACAACAATGGATCTCAACAACGTTCCCAAAAAGGACGATGGCTCCATCGATTACACAAAAGATTTCTTTGGAAAATCTGCAAACTTGACAGTTTCTGGTCAACTTAATGCCGAAACATACGCAATGGCATTTGGCAAGGTGTACACATTTGGTCCAACATTCCGTGCAGAAAAGTCCAATACACTTCGCCACGCTGCTGAGTTTTGGATGATTGAGCCAGAAATTGCCTTTGCCGACTTGGCAGACGATATGCAACTTGCCGAAGATATGATCAAGTACGTTATCAACCACGTGCTTACAACCTGTCCAGACGAAATTGAGTTTTTCAACAACTTTGTAGACAAAGGTTTGAAGGAACGTTTGACAACACTTGCTAACTCCAAGTTTGAACGTATGACATACACAAAGGCAATCGAACTTCTTGCTCCACACAACAACGAGTTTGAGTTTCCTGTTTCTTGGGGATGCGACATCGCTACCGAACACGAAAGATACCTCACCGAAAAAATTGTTGGTGGCCCAGTGTTTGTTACCGATTATCCAAAGGAAATCAAATCCTTCTACATGCGCCTAAATGATGACGGCAAAACTGTTGCTGCAACAGATATGCTTGTTCCCGGTGTTGGCGAGCTTATCGGTGGTAGCCAACGTGAAGAGCGCATGGACGTACTACTTGCACGTATGAACGAGCTTGGCCTTAACCCAGATGACTACTGGTGGTACTTGGAACTT
>JAFTNE010000135.1 GCA_017452035.1 Clostridia bacterium | reverse complement strand
TACAAAACAAAAAACGGACGGGGTTGTAACCTGTCCGTTTTTTTGAACTTAATTATATAAAAATAATCTAATTAAGCTACCCAAAAATGTCCACTCACAACAATTACTTGTCCTTCTTTTGTTGTTGCTTTTCGAGATACTTTTGGTGGTCGTGGATTTCTGTATAGGAATCCACTTTGAAAAACCTATTAATTGTGCGCAAACTACGGCGTTGCTTGGGCGCGCGACTGTTGTAGTTTAGGCCAAGTTGGTCGTAGTGAGCAAATCTGCCTGCGAGTGCCTCGTTAAAATGACTGCGAATACCACTCCAAGCAACGTTTGCAAGCGCATCCAAGCGTGGCAAGAAATTGAAAAACAGTTTGTTGGTATCTTCGATATACTCCGTCCACAATGCGCCTTCCACGCCAAGAACATTGTCTTTTGCATGCTTTTTGACACCTTTTAGAGGATTGAACTTCAAAGTTTTTTTGAAGGGTGTCATGCCGTAGGGGTAATCGAAATACATATGGAAAAATGGCGACATGATGGTTGGACGGCCGGCATTTGCTTGCTTGATACCTTGGTTGCGTGTAAGTGGTTTCCACACTTGCGAAACAACCTCCATTGAAGTTTGCGCATGGATACCATCATTCCAAACAATTACCTTTTTGCCAGCTTGGTTGAGATAGCTTACAAAAAACTCCAACATGTAGTTTTGTAGTTGAGCGTAGCTATCATATTTGAGCTCGGCCATTTTTTCGACGCATTTGGGGCAGTTGCACCAACGGTCTTTGGGCGCCTCGTCACCACCCAAGTGTATGTACTCGTAGGGGAACATGTCGCAAATTTCGTCCAAAATGTCGCATACAAATTGGTATCCTTCTTCGTTGCCTGCACACAAAATATCTTTGGAGATGCCCCACTTTTGGCGAACTTCGGTAACTTTGCCCGTGCAACTGTACTCGGGGTAGGCTGCAAGTGCCGCCACCATATGTCCGGGGATGTCAATTTCGGGGATGACGTCAATAAAACGCTCACTTGCGTAGCTGACAATTTCGGCAACGTCTGCCTTGGTGAGAAAACCACTGTGTGGGGTTTCGTCAACAAAACGTTGGCCATCACGCACTACTTCGCTACCACCACGCACACTGCCAATTTCCGTAAGAAGTGGATACTTGTCAATTTGCACACGGAAACCTTGGTCGTCACTGAGGTGCAAGTGAAGTTTGTTGAGCTTGACTTCGCTCATCAAATCGATAACTTGCTTGATAGTTTCAACTCCAAAGAAGTGACGGCAAATATCCAAATGTTGACCACGGTGAGCAAACTTTGGGTAGTCTTCTACGTAGTAGTTTACTGTTGAAAGCTGTTGGTGTGGGATATGCAAATCGAACAGTTGGCACAGCGATTGCATTGCATAAAAACAACCTTGTTTTGTGCCTGCTGAAACTGTCAAACAGGTTTGAGAAATGTTGATTTTGTAACCTTCGGCATGGTCGTTTTGTTCCAGCACAAAGTGAATTTGGTTTTCTTCTACGCGCTCGCAAAATTGCAAATCCAAACCACTGCAAGCATTTACCTTTGCAACAAACTGCTCGGCAATGGATTGAAAATCAGGATGACAAAATACTGTTGTTTGCTCGTCTATTACAAATTGACCAGCAACCCTTTCCGCCTTTTGCGGACGGGGTAAAATACGCATGATACCTCCATATGAAAATTGAGTTGCCTCAAATTAGTTTAGTAATTGATGGGTAAAACTTTAATACACCACAAAGTATTTTACCACAATGTGATGCAAATTTCAATAGATTTTGGCAATTTTGATATTCTGCTGATATTTTTTACTCCTACAAATATCATTTTTGCGTAAAATAAAAAAATCTACCACAAATTTGTGGTAGATTTTGTATCTTTGT
>JAFTNE010000134.1 GCA_017452035.1 Clostridia bacterium | reverse complement strand
TGTACCTATTACTTGTTAAAACTTTGGTGATGATGATTTTAGTTACGCTGAAATAAGAATAGCAATCCTATTGCTATTTGCCATTACTCTGTCTGCAAAGTTGGTTACGCTATCCAGCATTGCAACAATGAGTGTGTTTACTGCCTATTTGTGTAAATTTTCAAAATTTCGTTGCCAAACATTCTTCCAAGTTGTAGTTCAGATAAAGCATCATAATGTCCAAGGTCGGGCTTGGACTCCGGTTCGTAAAGTGTGGTAAGTCCTGCCTCGATGGTTGGAAAATAAACGTTGAGGGGCGAGTCATCAGCAAAGCGTTTTTTCGCCTCGTTTATTGCTGGGTATGCCGGCTCGCAATAGGGGCTGGACGATATCCCTGCATCAATAAAGTAGATGCCACCCTTCGGTGCGTATGCTCCCAAATCCTTGCGCAAATACTCTACAAAAGCTACTGTGTTTTTGTAGTATTTGCTTGCCTTGTAGTCGGTGGTATCCGACTCGCCCTGCATCCAGCATATAGCGTCAACACTTGGAGAATACCCCTTGGAAGAAAGATAGCCCAAGTAGGTGGATGCAAATAGTTTGAAGGCCTGATAAATATAGGACGGTGTGTAATCGTAGAGCCAGTGGTAGTTCAAGGAATAACCCGACATTGTGAACTTTAGGATAAATATTTTTTCCTCTGGCAGGGCTTGAGAAAGTTGCTCGGCTATGCCAAGTTCTGGGCCAAAATACCCCTCTCCTGCACCACAGGAAAGATCAACGGGAACAAAAGCTCCACCTGACGTGTAGGAGTGGTTGTCTAAACAAAAATTGATGAGGATGTTTTGATACCCCTTTTCAAACTCGGAATACTTGTCGGCATCCACACCCTTTTTAA
Source organism: Clostridia bacterium (assembly GCA_017452035.1). GTDB lineage: Bacteria > Bacillota > Clostridia > Christensenellales > CAG-314 > Fimimonas. Next base: position 3,200 of record JAFTNE010000134.1, on the reverse strand, counting down.
GGTAGGATGTTAGCGAGCATCCAGTGGCGTTGCTTTGCCCTATGAGAATGATTACCTTTGCCACTGTTCCCTCGGGAACGGCACTTAGCGTATCGCATATCTCGTAGTTGTTGTTCATTTCAATTTTGTAGTATTCCCGTCCAAGTTCCTCACCCTTTGGGATGCCTCCACCAAGGTTGCAAGAGGAAAAGACAACCAAAAATACCAAAATAATTGCTATAATACCAACTTTGTTCTTCAATATATCACCTTGCAAGAGCATTGGAGTATTCCACAAAATGATGGTCTAACGCTCAAGATTTTCAAGAATTTATTTAAATTACTTTAAGTAAGCTAAACACACCCTACCGCTTTGCCTGTAACGGCTCTGTTAACGTTACTGCTGGCGCAAACACGTCAGTTGGGTAAGAAGATGCAAGTTTATGTTTTAAAGCTTTGTGGTTGACAATACGACCTCAAAACCTTAGTTCACTGCCAGCGCGCACAAATTACACTGCAATCAAAAATGACTAGTTGCCCTCTCTCCAACGGTTGTGTGGGTGGCTTTGGCGTTGCTTTTGGAAGGCTGTTTCGTTGGTGTCTTCCACGTAACGCTTGAACTGTTCCAAAATGCTGTTACTAATTTTACGATAGTCCATAGCAAGAACCTTGTCTATCTTTTGACGGCGCAAGTTGCTTGGCACGTTATACAATGCCATGATAGCATCCAACGTGCTTTCAATTTGCAGTTCAAGGGGAGTGTTGCTTTCGCGCGTCATAATTGTACCGTACTCAATGCCCGATACCAAGTTTTCCATTTCGCGCCATTTGCTATCCGACCAGTCGGGGCAAAACTCTCCAAAAACTTGCTTGGTTTTGTTCAAATCGTGGTCACGGATGATTTGCAAGGTACTTTCGTGCGTGTAAGATGCAATGTACAACTCACGCGCAACTTCGTTTTGCTCGCAAATGGTAGCAATGGACATAATTTCCAAACAGTACGCCAAAAGTGATGAGTAGCCTTCGTTTGTTTCCTTGACCATATACTGGTGCTGGAATGCGCACAACTCCTCTACAAACACAGCAAGGAGATGCTCCTTACTGGGGAAGTAGAAAGTGATGTTACCGGGGCTTAGGTCTAGCTCTTTGGCTATCCTTGATGCGCTAGCTTTGGAAAACCCCTCTTCGATAATAATTTTGCATGCGTGCCTGATAATTTCAATTCGTGTGCTGGTACGTCTTTCTTGAAATGGCATAATTCCCTCCAATTGTTTGCATAGGGGTAGCTGTCGGACTACCCCTGTAATGTATGTTTACTTAAAGTGTGGTTTCCACACTCAAACCACAGACTGTGCACTTGCCATCAGTTACAAGGTGCTCGACGTGCTCTTGAATGTAAATGTCTTTACTTGCATCTTCCACTTTGACAATGACGTAGATGCGATCTGAAGTGTTAGACTGATAATAATATACCTTGTTGTAGGTAGATGAGTATGTTGCAAAAGAAACACTTTCTACTGTGCCATAGTCACCAGATATTCCGTAGTAATAGCCCCTTGTAGCTGGAAGGGAAATTACAACATAGCCATTTTCCGTTGTCTTACTTTCTTCCATGTTTATGGGAGATTCACTTACGTTTGTGGAAAGAGGTTCTACCAAATCTATTGTGACAGTTGTGCCGTCCAAAACACCGAGCACTTTGAATTTGAAGAAACCAACGCCATCTGTGCGGAAGTACAGTGAAGATATCTTGCCAGTTAGAGATGTGCTCGTATTAAATCCCGTGAGATAGATACCTTCAAAGAAAAGGCTAGTGCCACCTTGTGTAGGTACGCTTGTAAGGAATTTGTAGTTTGTGTAGGCATTATCTTTGTTATCCGCCTTTACCCAAATACAGCCATTTTGTACAACAGCCGTAGCTGTTTTGCCAGGTGTAAGTTCTGCAAGTTGGATACCATCCTTCATAAAGTCGGGTGTGTACTCGATAACTTTTACCAAGATATTTGTAATAGAACCTTGTCGTTCTACATGAACGTAGTAAACTGGGTCCTTAGCTAAGAATCTGACATTCTCATTGACGTTGTTTCTTTTTTGCATTTGTTCTTCGCCTTGGATGTCATAAACGGTGTAGTTTGCAGCCTGTTGGGCAGCAAGAGGAAAACTATAAAACTTTCCAGCTTCTAGCTCCAAGCGATAAATAATCACTTGGTCGGGGAGAATTGTTGTGTTAATCTCATCATCTACGTTCAAATCGATGGGGGCAGTATCGCACTTTACACCATCAACTACGCAATAGCCGTCAAATGAGATGTCGTGAGACTCAATGGAAAACTCAAATGGCGTTGTTCGTGTTGCAAGAAGGTTTTCGCTTTCTTCAAAGGAAATTCGCACTGCGTAGTTACCAACCTTTTTGGGTGCGATTGCCGTCCAAACCATTGTAACGCCAACGGAAGTATCGGCATACTCAACCTTTGCTGTGCCCAAAAAGTCTGCGTAGGCTCCTGTATAGGTGTATTCGGAAACAATGCCCTTTTCTACACAAAAGCTTGTGGGAAGTGTATCGATATTGTCAATTAACAATTGAGTCGATGGGCTGTGCACCTTGTTAATAACAACGTTGTACCCAACACCACTTACATCGTATTTGTCAAGTAGGTCTTGGTTGTAACTAAGTGTCAAGCCACTTGTGTAGCCACTTGCGTTGGCAAGCAATACATCGCCATTGTTGCCAATTGTTACCAATCCAAGTGTATCATTTTCTACTGCGCCTGTCAATATCCCATCTAGTTCAACACTAAGCTCTGTTGCGCCAAAGTCGGCATTTGCACTGATGGTGCCAGTAAGAGCCTTTTTGCTTATGGTAAAGTTTTTGGTTGCGTGTGCTTGGGTGTAGCCTTCGCTTGCAGAAATGGAAACCTTGACGGTGTATTCACCGGGAAGTATTGGTGCGCCATCAAGAGTTGTTTGACCTTGAATCCACTCTACTGTAACAGTGCCATTGCCTGTTGTTGTGTAGTCATCTTGGCTAAGCGTTACAGCAGTACCGTCAAACACTTTGTCAAGTGAAAGTGTGTTTGCAAACACCACTGTTGATTGGGATGCTTCCAACACGGGAATGGGTTCTTCCTTAGTTGCGCCACACGTTGTGCAGGTAAAGAGCTTTTTGCCCTGCTTGGTGTAAGTTGGTGCATCAGTTTGTACTCCATCATTCCACACGTGAG
>JAFTNE010000133.1 GCA_017452035.1 Clostridia bacterium | reverse complement strand
GACCCACAAAACAGTGTTTTGAAACATACTGGAGTTCAAACAGCAACAACGGAAAAAAAGGCTGATGTTGTTGTAACAAAGCCTATGTTGTTTGTTCAAGACAAATGCCCCAACTGCAAAATGGCAGAAATAATGCTTGGTAAACTGGGCATTGAGTTTGACGAGGTTGACGCAACACAAAACAAAGCATTGGTTGCAAAACTTCAAATCAAAATGACCCCAACTTTGGTTGTTGCTGATGGCGATAGCTATGCAATTTACGAAAATGCATCCAACATCCGTAAGTGGGCAGAAAGCGCAAAATAAAACTATGTATGATGTTATTGTTATTGGTGGTGGCCCTGCTGGACTAACCTCTGCACTGTACGTTGCTCGTGCAGGCAAAAGCGTTTTAATACTTGAACAAAACGCCTTTGGTGGCCAAATGGCTACTGCCCCAAAAATTGAAAATTTCCCCGGTGTGGATAGCATTGATGGCGCAACGTTGGCAAACAACATGTTTGAACAGGCCGTTGCCCACGGCGTTGAGTTCGACATGGGTAGCGCAACCGTCAGTGTGGTAGATGATTCCACCAGACACTTTGTTGTTACCACCGAGTATGCCGAGCATCAAGCAAAATCGGTAATTATCGCCAGTGGTGTATCGCACAAACATTTGGGCGTTGATGGCGAAAGCGCGCTCGAAGGCAAGGGCGTTTGCTACTGTGCAGTGTGTGATGGCAGTTTCTACAAGGATAAGCCCGTTGTTGTTGTGGGCGATGGCAACAGTGCAGTGCAGTACGCATTGTATCTTGCAACAATTTGCTCACAAGTAACGTTACTCACTTGGTCTAACAAACTGTTTTGCGATGGCGAATTAGCACAGCGTTTGAAGGTAAACGACAAAATCGAGTGGGTACAAAATGCAACCGTTCAGCAAATTGTTGGTGACGATTGCGTTACTGGTGTTGCCTATGCTGACGAAATTGGCGCAATAACCTACCACGACTGTGATGCTGTGTTTGTTGCCATTGGACAACTTCCCCACAACGAAACATTTGCCAGCGTTGTAGAGCTTGATGAGCGTGGTTACATTGTTGCCGGCGAAGACTGCAAAACAACCTGCCCAGGCATTTTTGTAGCAGGCGATTGTCGCACAAAGTCCATTCGTCAATGCGCAACAGCAGTTGGCGATGGTGCAGTTGCAGGTTTTAGCGCAAGCATGTACGTAGATAAATTGTAATTGAAAAACAAAAAAAGCAGATACGTTTTGTATCTGCTTTTTACAATTGTACTAAATTAAAGATTTATCAGTGCACCCCTATTTAAGACAAGATGTTAGCTTCACAATGACGTGATGTAGCTTTTTATCAAACAAAAAAGGTCGAGATTTCTCTCGACCTAATTTTTACTCTACCTTTATAATTTTAGATTTAAGTTTAAGTTCTTCGTCAGTGGTATTTGCAAGCACTTGGTCTAACTTTTCGAAGGAAACAACGTCACCAATCAAGTTATCTACGTTTACTTTGCCAGTAACAAGTAGATTAATTGCCGAGCTAAAATTGCCCAAGCCGTTGTACACACCCATAATTTTGAGGTGTTTTTGGCACATTTGCGCAACGGAAAGTCTGCTATCCTTGTTGGAGTAGCCTGCAAGGCAAATGGTTGCGTTTTGCGCTGCCGAGTCGTACACGTCCTTCATTTTGAACTCGGAGTCACTAAAATATACCAATTCTTTGCACATTCTGCCACCGGTTACAATTTGTATTTCCTTGGCTACAGCAACCTCTTCGGTGTTGATGCAGTACAAAATCCCCAGCTTACGCGCCTCTGCAACAAGAACCTCTTCGTTGCTACAAAAGATGGGTACTGCTTGGTAGTAAGCTACCAGTTGCGCAAGTATCAAACCTGTTTTTGTACTGGAAAATATTGCAATATGACGGCCTTTTTCCAATTTGAGCGAGTCAACAATGTTCAAACAAAATGATACGTAACTAACAAACAAAGCCTTTTCGTTACTGAGGTTGTCGGGCAGTTGATGCAATATTGTGCAGGGCAGGTCGATAAAGTTTTGCAACAGACCATCTGCATTTTGACCAAACTCAACAATTTCACTACAATCGCTGTGGTTGTTAGAACGGCACTCTTCACATTGCTCGCAGGGGATGTATGGCTCAATTGCCACACGGTCCATCTTGCGTAGCATAGACTTGTCCGAAACTTCCGAAACAACGCCAATGGCATTGCGACCCATTACAAATGGATAGTTACGGCTACTTTTACCAGAGTAGATGCCAAACAAAGAGTTTGTAAGCAGTATCTGTTCAATTTTGACCTTTACAAGATTATCTTGCAAGGCTGTGGGTGGACTTTCGTGCAAACGCAATTGTTTGGGCTGGTCCAAAAACCAAGTTTTCATACTTCCTCCGTGGATGGTGTGGTTACCAAATATGCAAACAGTCGCATATACAACTATTATACCAAATAAAATACAAAAAATCTACTACTTTTTGAAAATTGCCCAATTATGTCGCAAAAAAGGTATTTTTGTGTCAAAAAGTAGGAAATTTGCACCATTTTGCCCACAATCCGAACAAAATCCAATAAAAACCAGTAGCTTATGCACCACAACTGCTAACGTCATACACGGCAAAATGCTTATCACAACATCCAACCAAGCAATTTTACTTTTGTTGTTGACATGGCAACCAATCCATAGTAAAATGTAGCTATATTTGCGAGGTACAACTATGAAACTACAATATCTTGGACACTCATCTTTTAGAATTATCAGCGACATGGGCATGACGGTTGTTACCGACCCATACAAAAGCGATATGGTAGGTTTGCAAATGCCACAAGTTCGCTGTGACGTGGTAACAATGTCCCATCACCATGCCGACCACGACTGCACCGAAAGCATTTTGGGACATCCCACCGAAATTGACGTTTGTGGCGCTTGCGCAGCAGATGACGTTGCCATCAACAGCTTTGAAACCTTCCATGATGACAAAAAGGGTAGCTTGCGTGGCAAAAACTTGGTATTTACATTTTTGGTAGACGGACTCAAAATTGCCCACCTTGGTGACATTGGTTGCCTGGACGAAAAGGTTGCGCAAAGTTTGGTTGGTTGCGACTTGTTGCTTGTTCCCGTTGGTGGAACATACACCGTTGACCACATTGGCGCAAAGTGGTACGTAGACAAAATCAACCCCAAAATTGTCATCCCCATGCACTACAAGTGTGGCACCAGCACAATAGATATCTCCCCCGTTGACGACTTTTTGAGCTTGTTCGACCAACAGCAAATTCGTCACGTTGGCGATACCTTGAACCTGTTTGACACGCCGGAAAACGAAACACCCCTTGTGTACGTAATGGACATGTGGGAGTAGTGCAGTATTATTTCAAAACCAAAGGACAACCAAAGTTTAGTTGGATTGTCCTTTTGTATTATTGATACCTGCCATTATTTTTGGACAAACAAACACTTTCAAAAAGTTTGAAAAGTTACGCGAATAGTGTTGACAATTTGGGTAACATTTGGTATTATATTTGAGCAAACGAGATTTGCACCACATATAGAGAGATGGTCGAGTGGTTTAAGGCACACGCTTGGAAAGCGTGCGAGGTTAACAGCCTCCGCAGGTTCAAATCCTGTTCTCTCTGCCAATCGAAGTCGCATTTGAACTTACGTTCAGATGCGACTATTTTTTATATTAAAATAATCAAATACGTCTTTGCCAAAGGCAACGCTGGAATAATCTTTTATTTCGAACATCCCAAACCAGACAAAACACATTGCTTATTTCAACCAAGGAATGAGTCTGGCAACTTTATTAAAATGAAATACCATTCATAACCTTTTGGTTACCCCAGGCATCATATGCGTATTCAGCCACTTTGGTTGCACCTTGGTAGATGGCAATAATGTCGCCAAACAGGTTTTTACGGTAGGTATACGTTGTGCCACTTTGTACAAAGCCAATAATGCCTTGGCTGTTGTAGAGATAGTATTTGCAGGAAACAGTTTCACCATCATCTGCTTTTTCACAAACCAAGTTGTTGCCGTTGTAGATGTAAGTGGTTACATAGTCCGATGTATCATCATCGTAAGATTGAGTTTTTTGCACTCGTTTACCATCAGCGGAGTAGTCCATATTGAAATGGTCAACGTCGCCTGGAACATGGTAGGAAGAAAGCAATCTACCTCTAGTCCAACCAAGAGTTTTGCCTCGGTATGTAGTTGGGTTACCAGCATCGTCATATGCAATGCTTTGGCCATTGAAAGACTTGAGTTGGTCTTTCCAACTTGTGTCATACACGTATTCAAATGTACCAAGATCTTCGCCCGTGGTATATCTATGCTCTGTCCAACTAACAATATTACCACTTACATCATAACACCATTCCTTTACTCTGTCAATAGTAGGATTTGTTTCTTTAGTCAATCTACCAAGCTTGTCATACTCGTAGGTTACGTCACCATACTTGGTAATGTTACAATTTGAATCGTACTCAATAGCATCAGTTCTAACTAATGTCGCAGTTGTACCAGATACACTGTATTCCTTAAATGCGGATATGTACTGTGTTGTGCCAACATTGTCAGTTCTCCAGTAACCCTCGCCTATGGGTGGTTTGATTACATTTGTATCAACAGATTTAGAGCGAATGATTGGAATAAACCCATCAGTGGGCACCCAAGTTCTTGTTTGTCTGGGGATGTATTCAAAAGCTTGTTTGTAACCGTAGTTACCTTGCATAATGGTAGTTTCAGTTGGACGTTGCAAGCCATCTCGGGAGTAGGTAGTGGTTGTTGTAGTTCCTGCTACAGTAACACTTTCGGCAGATAGGTCGTTTGAATAAGCATCAGCATAGATGTAGTTGTTTTCAACAATAGCATTTGCCAATGTGGATGTTGCTGAACTTGCCCTGCCGTAGTCATCAAGTGTTTGTGTTGTTGTAATTTTATTGTTTTGCACCTTTTTGACTTGGCCAAGCTCGTCATAAGTGTACCAAGTGGTAGTGTTAGCAGAATGGTCTACAACTACTCTCAATGGACTGTTTGCACTGACTGTAGGAGAGAAGGTTGCTGGGTCGAAATTTTCAGAGTCAATTTCTTCATCGTTGTAGAAGTATTGAAAAAAAGCAGCGGAAGATTTACTTCCGCTGTAAAAATAATGGTTTACAAATTGTTAATAATAAAAATGTTAACTACCTCAATTAATAGTTTGAAATATTCTTTTTCAACATCATTAAAGTCTAATATTGCACTTTGGGACAAAAATACTGAATATTCCTCAATTTCATTTTGCACATACTCTTTTGAAACTTTTTTACCTCGTAAAAGCATCTCACACAAATCAAAATTGACGTGTTCAACATACAACAAATTATCAGTATCATCCATTTTGTAAATTGATGGGATTCTTATTTTCTGAAATTTCTTAATTATTAATTTTTCGCTATCGGTAACCATAAAAACTTTCTCCTACTTACTGATATACCAAAAAGATCGTATCAGTCCATTCGTATTAAAAAATCCACCGGGAGCACCTTTGATCTTCATTACTCCATCTCTTACTATAGAACCTAACGAAGAGTTTTCAGCAAAGAATTGTGATGCCTGTTCAGAATAATTAACTATATTTTTTGCTACTGACTTTTGTCCTTCCTTAATAACATGTCTAGAGTAGTGGTCAACCATTTGCCTATATGAGGATTTGTTGTTTGTTGGTGCCCACAATTTTGATGCGCTATAGACTTGAGCACCAGCGTTGATAGCCCCAGTGATTCCACCTATTATTGATCCAGACATAAATCCATCTGCTGCTCCATCAAAAAAGCCAGACCAGAAACCTTCTTCAGTTTTAGCAGATTCAATTCCTTCCACGATGCCATTAGTTAGTGCACCTGATACTGCTCCTACTACAGCGCCTTTTAATGCCTCTGCGAGAATAAAACCTGCTACACCGCCTGCGGCTCCGCCTGTAGCAACTGTTGCGATAGCTAGCCCGGCGATGACAAGACCACCGATCAGCCATTTTGCCCATTGGGGCATATGGCCTTCTGGATCTACGCCCATTACTGGATTATTACCACAGTACGCGTAAAGGTTCAAACCACCAATTGTTTCTGGATCAAGATATTCCAGACTATCTGCATTGATGAAGCGACCAGTTGATGGATCGTAGTAACGACTCATCAAGTAGTAGAGACCTAGGTCATTATCCCAGTAGTAGCCTCGGTAACGGAATGGATTGTCTCTACCAACGTTGTTGGTATCGCTTACAATAGTACAGTTACCCCATGCATCATAAGCATACTCAGCTACTTTTGTTGCACCTTGGTAGATGGCAACAATATCCCCGAACAAATTCTTGCGATAGGTATACGTTGTGCCACTTTGTACAAAGCCAATAAGTCCTTGACTGTTGTAGAAGTATGCCTTGTAGGTTGTGCTGGATTGACCTGGACCGGTCAAAGACACTATTTCTCGCAACAAATTGTTGCCAGAGTAGAGGTATTCTGTTGTAGTAAAGTATTCTAGTCCGGGAACAATTTTGCGTGTACGAATGCCATTTGCGTCGTACTGCATGGTAATATTGTTGTATCTTTTGAGCAGTCTACCACGTTCCCAGGTAAGTGTTACACCTTTGTAAGTTGTTGGATTGCCAGCTTGGTCGTAGCTAAATGTGTGATGCGTATCACCATTTTTCTTGATTTCAAACAGTTGATCTTTCCAGCTTTCATCGTAAACATATGTAAATGTGTTTGTTGGTGTACCAACAGCACCTGTGGTATAAGCATACTCGGTACGGCTCAAGATATTACCACTAACATCATAACACCATGTTGTAGTTTTGTCAATATCTGTGGTTGGGTTATTTTCTCGAACCAAGCGACCAAGTTTATCGTACTCGTAGGTAACGTCGCCGTACTTGGTAATGTTACCATTTGCATCGTACTCAATAGCATCAGTTCTAACAAGGGTTTCAGTTGATCCTGACATGGCGTACTCCTTGAAGGTAGATACGTACTGTGTTGTACCAACAGTGTCAGTTCTCCAGTAACCCTCGCCTATGGGTAGTTTGATTGGCCCATTGGGTTCAATTGCAGTTAAAATTGGTCCAAAGCCCTCACCAGAAACCCAAGTTCTTGTTTGTCTGGGGATGTATTCAAAAGCTTGCTTGTAACCAAAGTCCCCATGCATAACGGTTG
>JAFTNE010000012.1 GCA_017452035.1 Clostridia bacterium | reverse complement strand
TGTAATCAAGTTTGTTCTCCTTTGTGTGGACATATTTATCCATTATTGTTTATGGTATCACACTGCAAGTGCTTTTGTCAAGTAGCAACAAAAATATATAGTATATTATTTATATACGCGCACAATGATGTTACAATTTGGTGGTTATTTTGCCTAAAAATTGGCAATACTCAATGCGAGGTGAACTATGAAATTTACTACGTTTATTGCACAAAACATACGCTGGAACACAAACAAAAACCCATTTGCGCATTTGTGGGCAACAACGACCACCAAAGAAATGCTGTACAACCAACTGAAAGCTTTGGGGGAAAGGTACTATCACGAACGAAAAGATATTGGCGTTACTATGACGGAGTTTTGCCTAAACGACCTTGCGCTAAAACACCCAACAACGGAGTGCCAAAAGCAAGTTTTGCGCCACTTTGACGAGTTTTGGCAGAGGTTTTTGCGACTGCAAAGCATATTTCAACGCCCTTTGACCTTTCCTTCAAACGGAACAACACGCTTGGAACAAATTGCATCACTAATTGCCAAATGCACCGGCTTTTGCGTGGATGACGAAGAACTCAAAGACATCTTGCACGACTGCCAATACCTCACAAATCTTACCGAGCGCGAGGTGGAATACCTACCATTTGTTGTGGAGTTGTATCGCATAAACTACTTTTGCGCCTTGGGGTACGAGGTGTTTTGTGAAAACCACCTTGCAGAAAAGGCACTTGCAAAGTTTTTGTACGACAACACCACACCACAACTAACGGCAACTACAATGTACGCACAAGCCCCCTACCAATGGGAAAATCTTGTGGCAATGTGCAACACAATGGGCAATTCCATTTTGTGCTACGATGGGCAAAAAGTGGATACGTCCTGCAAAATTTTGCTGTACAAGTGTGGGCGAAACGTATTTGATACCTTTTGCCAACACCAGTTTTGCGCCAACTGCGCGTACTTTTCAAGCGACATATCTCACGGCAAAATTTGCCGAACTTACTTTTTGCAAGATGGGTGCGAGGTTCGCAAAACAACCCTTTTGCACCAAGGTAAAAACAAGTGCAAGTTTGTTTTGGATGTGCCTGTGGAGTGCGATGGCGAACGTGTTGCCGAAATGGACGGCGCGTTGTGCTTTGCCACCAAGGACCACTACGTTGCCGTTGCCATTGTGTCCAAAAACCAAATTGCAAAGTGCAAGGTACTAAACGATACGTTAACAATCGAGTTGACACTACTACCCAACGAACAAGTTACCTTTGACATTGTAACTATCGTTGGCAAAACCTATGCCCAAGTAACCACAAGACTGGCGCAACTAAACCACTTTGGCGCAACACGTCCCAATCAATTTTGTGGACAAGTTCAAACTGTCAGCTACACCACGCCACTACGTCTTACCCCCTCATCAAACTGCTTTCGCGAACCCAAACAAAAGCCTGCAAAAAGGCTAAACTTTACCTACCAACTGGGGGATGATGACGTTGCCACCTTTTTGGATAACTCGGGACACTCGGCAACACTATTACAAGGCTTTGTGTTTGGCGTAGGAGGCGAAAAGGTGTATTCGGTGCATAACGGTAGCTTTTGCCAACTAAACTGTGGTAAGTTTACACTGGATGGCAACATCACCTACCAAAAGGCAAAAAGCAACTGCATTGTAAGCCACGGCAATGGAAAACGCATTGCAACCTGCCACTTTGTGCCACAAAAGACGTTGTTTTACCTACCATTTGAACGCACGTCCACCGTTAGATACCAAAACAACATCTTTTACATCCAAGACGATATAAGAAATTATCAAGTGCGCTGTTGTGGGCAGGTGGAAAGCTTTACAACGGATGCAATGGAGTTTTCACCAGACAAGCCCCGCTATAAACTTAGTGGAAATATTACCAGTGGCAACTGCCTTGCCATTTGCTTTGCAAAGGACTTTCAATGCTCGGTAACCATCAATTCAAAGGACGTTACACCACCAATGACACCCCTCGTGCAGGAAAGTTTGGTATCAACCTACCTCAACTACATCAATGGCAAAGAGGTGTTTTGCTTGAATAACTTTGTAAAGCGTGCGCATCCACTGTCGCTGGCATCAATTGTGTACACCAACCCACAATTTGTAAAGGAATTTTTGCAAAAGTTGTGGCAAAACAAGCAACCACAAGTTTTTTACGACAACTGTGGGCGTTTGCAAAAGTACCAAAGCGAGTGGCTGTTTGACTTGGCGTGCGTGTACTATGCAAGCCTTACTCAAGACACAAGCTTTCCCACTGCAGAAATCAAAAGCTATGTCAACACCCACCTACTTTCGGCAAAGTGCGCAGGATACGACCTTGCGATACAAGCGCTGTGCCTCAAACGGGCATCACAAATTGATGGCTTTGACAAAGTAAAATGCTTGGTTCAACTTGCCAACATCACAAAACAGCTATCGCAAAACACAACGCTCAAAAGGTACTCGCAAGCAATAGGTGTGTTTCCATTGGAAAACCCAACAAAGGAGTACCTAAAAGACATTTGCAACGACTGCGAAATTCCCAAAAACTGGTACTATGTTTCCCAGTTGGAAAACCTGTACGGGCTGCACATTGTGGGTGCAAGTTTGCGAGTTTGCCCAACAACGTTGGAGGATAGGTTAGAAGAATTTGCATTGAACTTTGGTGGCAAGCGCATTTACACCACCTTTACAAAGGGCACAGTACAAGCTATGACTTTGAACGGCACAACCTGCCACCAACCCTTTGACCCATACAGTTTGAAGATAGACAAAAACACACTGGTGGTAAGTTACTAAACAAATTGGTATTGCTGATGCAATGTTTTACATCAAAAGCCAAAATGTGCAAAAAAGTCCACTACGTATCAATTTTTTGCAAATAACAAGTACAAACTTTGGTGCAAACAGCAATCATTTAAATGCATCAAAAAGAGAGCTAACCTGCATAAAAATCTGTATTGACAACATTTTGCAATAAAAAAAGACTAACGGCGATAGTTAGTCTTTTTTGCGTATTATGTATATATTAGTTTCTCACAACTTGTTTTGCAAGCTTGTAAACATCAGTGTTGTCCATCAAAGCAACGTCCGTTGTGATGTTGTACAAGTACAGTGGCACGTTTGCGCTTGTGTGGTAATCGGCTGTGTAAAGGCTGTCAGAAAGTGCGTCCTTGTTTTCTGCCTTTTGCAAACCACAGGTTTCGTGGTCGGCAGTAAAGATAATTGCCGTATCGTCACGTTTGCTTGCCCAATCCAGGATGTAGTCAATTGTGTCGTTGAGGTCCATAAAGGCGTAAATCATTTGCATGATATCTTGCTCGTGGCTGTGTTTGTCGATGTAAGCGCCTTCAACCATCAACGTAAAGCCCTTTTTGTTGTCCTTTGTGAGGTAGTCAAGCGCGTACTCTACAAGAGTTTTTAGGGGAACTGCATCTTCGGTATAGGGGTTGTATGCCGAGTCAACGTTTTGGATGTTGCCTACAATTTTGCCACTTTGCAGGTTTTTTAGCTCATCTACACTTTCGGTGTAGGCAAAGCCATTGTTATCGAAGTATTTTTTGTTGGAGTAGGCATAAGCTGACGACCACTTGCCAATGAGCAAATCCACCTTGCCTGTTGCTTGCGACTTGATGATATCGGTGGTATCGTCACGACTTTCGGCATGGGCAGAAAAACCTGCAGGGGTAGCACCATCAAGTGTATCGGTGGTTACGATAGCTGTGCGCTTTCCACGAGATTTTGACAGTTCCATGATGTTTGTAAGCTTTTTGCCATTGGGGTTGATGCCAACAAAGTCGATATTTGTTTTTACGCCAGTTGCGAGTGCCGTTGCTGCTGCAGCACTGTCGGTAACTTCGTTATCGGCAGCATGTGTGATAACCTCGCCAGCGTAGTAGTTTTCAATTGCCAGTTTGTCCTTTTCCATGTACAGTTTGGCATTTTCCACATGGTTAAAGCCCATTCCATCACCAATGATGTATATCAAGTTTTTAACAGGGGATTTGTTGCAAGCAGTAAGGCAAAAAACAAAACTTGCAACCATGCAAATTGCCAAAAGACAACACAAGACTTTGATGGATTTTTTCATAAGTACACCTCGAGTGAGTTGATGGCCTCATTATAACACACTTCTCAACAAATTTCAAATTATATTTGTACAAAGTTGCAACATATGCAAACAAAACTAACAATTTGGCAAATACAAAGTGACAGCCAAATAAAAAAAGACATCTCAAGAAATACCTTGTGATGTCTTTTGGATAACAAAATATACAATTTGAAATGCCAAGCTTTTACCAAAACGTTAGGCTTTTGCCAATGACGCTTTACGATTTTTGCTTAGCTTGATTAGTGCTTTTACAGTCGTATCCACTGCCACCAACCCTATCAAAATCAAAAAGAACCAATAACTTTCCAGTTGGAAATAGCACTTTAATACGCGCAAAACACATTGGTAGGAATACAAAGCAAAACTCAACGAGCCCAAGAAGTTGAAAAACTTTACGTTTACTTTGAGTGTACTGGTAAAATACACCAGTGCTGGCATCAAAAGTAGCACCAAAAAGTACTCACTTACCAAATCTTCCTTGGGTAAAAATGCCAGCAAAGCAATTATCACCATAAGCAAAATGGTAATCAACCAGTTGAAATTGAACCTTTTTACTTTGAGGCTAATTTTGGGAATCATGCTTGCCAAAACGCCAAGAGACAATGCCCCCAAACCACGAAAAACTCCAAATCTTTCTAACACGGGGATGTACAAAATTAAGTAGCTAACAACAATAATTACAACGAGTGATATAATAAATGCGACGTTGCTTTTTATAAGTCGTTTTAGGGTGTACACCACAGTTGATGCCAGTAACATAATGGGTATGTACCAAAGGTAACCAAACAAAACTGGTTCGCCCAAAATGGCCATGTGCCAGTAAACAAACACAACACCTATTACAAAAGTAAACCCAAGATTCTTTATTTTGCCCCACAACATTTTCCAAAGACCACCAAAAAACGTATCCGTTTGATGTCTGCCTATGGCGCGAAGGAGGTAAAATCCACTAAGAATAAAGAAAAACTCCACTGCCATGTAGCCGTGATTGAAGTATTGGCTTTGAAAAAGAAAATACCCGTGGTACCAAACAACCCACAACGCAAACAAAAAGCGATACAACTCCATTAGGGAATTGCGCTTGCTTGGCTGTGCTATGGTAGTTGTAGTATTTTTGCTGTCTATCAAAACCATTTTTCTACTTTGTGTTACCACACTGCCAACAAACAGACCAATATTCGTCAAATTCATAGGCGCGGGCAAAATTGTTGTATTTGTAGGTATATTTTAGCAATATGATATAAATTTGTCAACTATTATGCATACAAGGCTATGTTACACAACAACTGTAACTCAATTTTGCACATACAGCCCCATGTTTGTAGCTTTAATAGACCTATTTTTAGCAATATTCGTTCATTTTTGATGAATAATATTTCAAAACCCCATTGAAAAAAGCCATTTGTTATGGTAAAATAATAGAGTTGTAAAAAAGCAAAAGGAGAAAACGATGCTCACCATCAAAGCCCCAGGTGAATAAACTTTTGAAATACCCGATTTGACAAAAAAAGGAACACGAACTGTGTTCCTTTTTTTGTATTGTGTTGAT
>JAFTNE010000132.1 GCA_017452035.1 Clostridia bacterium | reverse complement strand
TGTGTGATAGTGCAAATAACAGGCAAATTTGAAACGCGAGGCATTCTAACGCTGCTAAAGTTAAGAGTGCCAACTAATCCAAGAAAAATCAAGCAATCTAGGCAAACTAGGTTGCTTATTAATTATATCAACGGCGTGCAATTTAAGTTGTTATATTTCAGAATTAGACCTTATTTCCTACCATTTAAGTTTGATTATCTTTGGTAGGGCTTTGTCAAAATAACTCTCGCATAATTAGTTGTATAAATGTGAAAACTAAATACGGAGGTGTCTATGGCTAAGAAAATTATTGTATGTGGTGTTGATACTTCAAGTATTCCTAAACTTACTACCAAAGAGTCTAACGAGTTGTTGCAAAGAATTAAGAACGGCGATTTAAATGCTCGCAACTACTTTATCAATTGTAATATGAGGTTGGTGCTTTCAGTCGTGCAACGTTACATCCACCGTGTTAGCAACCCTGATGACCTGTTTCAAATTGGTTGTGTGGGACTAATCAAGTCGGTGGATAACTTCAACGTTGACCTAAACGTCCGTTTTTCCACCTATGCTGTACCCATGATAGTTGGTGAAATTCGAAGATATTTGCGTGAGTCCAATTCGCTGAGAGTTAGCAGAGGAATTCGCGACGTTGCATATCAGGCCTTGCAAGCGCGTGAACGACTTGAAAAGGACAGTTCGGATGAGGTTACAGTTGAACAAATAGCAAATGAGCTAAATTTGCCCATATTCAAAGTTATGTACTGCCTCGATGCTATCAGCGATACCGTTTCGCTGTCTGATGCTGTGTATTCCAACGAGGATGATAGTATTTCAATCGAAGATAGCATTGCTGATACAAAAAGCAGTGAAGTCTCTTGGGTGGACAATATTTCCTTGTTTGATGCGCTGACGCAGTTAGGAGGAAAGGAGCGAAACATCATTATGAAAAGATATTTTGAGGGCAAAACACAGACGGAAATTTCTAGCGAAATTGGGCTAAGCCAGGCACAAATTTCTCGCTTGGAAAAAAACGCAATTGCCCAATTGCGATGTAATATGCAGTAGTGCTTGTACCTAAAACTGTAAATTGGTAATACTTTTTGCTCGCTTGGCACAAAATAACTCAAAGGATGATTTATGGATATTAGTTACACCGATTTGCGATGCAAAGATGTAGTCAACGTTGTAAATGGCTCAAAAATGGGGAAGATTATCGATTTGATAATTGATTCTAACGGAAAAGCTGTGCTTGGGTTAGTCGTTCCTGGGATAAGAAAAATTTTCAAAAGCAACGAAGATATTTTTATCCCGTGGGACTGTATTGTTAAGATAGGTAGTGATATCATTTTGATAAATCTTGAGTTAACAGCCGTTACAAACGTAGTGCGTAAGGGCAAAGGCTCTCAAGAACCATCAGGCGAGGATTGTTTGTAATCCTCGCTTTGTCTTTTATTTCATTATATGTTTGTCGAAAACATTCAATTAAGTCGCCTTAATGGTAGCCACAACTCGTACATTACTGTATTTGTGCTATTGAATATATTTTGTAAATTCGTCACATATTCTTCCAAACTGCCATTGTTTTAGTCAATATTTGTTAGATATATAAACAAATGTTTATTAATTATTTGCTTTTTTTCTATACATTTGGTATAATATCAGCATGCTTAAAGAAATTGTTATACAATCTAAACAACTTTTGTCAGATGCCATTTTGGAAAATACCGATTTGGGCTTTTATCGTGTACAAAAAATCATCAAAAATCGTTCGGTAAAAATCAATGGTGTTCGCGTTGGTGTAGACATGAACGTAAACGCTGGAGACGTGGTTTATGCATATTTGCCCGATCGTGAAAAGAATAGTATCGAAGTGGTTTATCGTGATGAAAACATTTTAGTTGTAAACAAAAACTCTGGTATCGAGGTTGAAGGACCAGATTCTTTGACGGAACGCATCAACAACATCTTGACGGATGCTGTGGCTGCTCCAGTTCATCGTCTTGATAGAAATACAATGGGCTTGGTAGTGTATGCACTCAACAAAACTGCCGAAAAGGAACTTCTTGATTCATTTAAAGTTCGCGAAATTGACAAAACCTACAACTGCATTGTTGTTGGAGCTCCCAAGCAACACAGCGCAAAGCTCAAAGCATTTTTGTTCAAGGATGCTAAAAAGAGTCAAGTCTACATTTCTAATACACAAAAGCAAGGTTACGTGCCAATTGAAACACATTACCAAGTGCTAAAAACCATGGGCGAGCTAAGTTTGTTGGAAGTTAAATTAGTAACCGGTCGCACTCATCAAATCAGGGCGCACCTTGCACACTTAAAAATGCCCATTCTTGGCGATGGCAAGTATGGCTACAACAAAGTCAATCGCAGATACCGTGTAAAAACACAGCTTTTGTGTTGCACAAAGATTACATTCCACTTCAAGCAAGGCACATTGAAGTATCTTGATGGAAAAAGTGTCGTATTGAATTTGGATTTAACTCAGTATTACAAAAAATAGAGGGAAACTATGAAAAAACTTTTAGTAATTGCACTTTGCCTGGTAATGTTGTTTATCTTTACAGCTTGCTCTGGCGCACAATTTTTGTCACAATCAAAGGTAAATGATCTTGTTTCAAAGTATTCAGAAGATGGCAAGTTGCCACAAGTGGAAATGACCTTGAGTTATAAAACAAACAAAAACAGCAAATATATGAAGGTTAAAGTGGTGTATGAGTTGCTTTTGGATAAGGCTCCTATTTCTGTAATTAGCTTCATCAATTTGTTGAATGAAGGTAGATATAACAACGTTGTTGTTGATACTAAATCTGCTACTCAAATGACCATTGGCCGTTTTACTTACACCGAACCAACGGCGGATGACAGTGCGGATGACTCACAATCTGGACAACAAGCATCAGCAACTAGAACATACTCTTTTGCTAGTGCTAATTCAACTTTTGTTGGAGAGTTTAAAAACAACAACTTTAAGCCTTACGGTAAGGCTGTTGAAGGAGACGATGGTTATACAAAGTTTGAAATGTTTTCTCTTGCAATGTACCACGATGCACCTTCATCCAAATCTAACAGTGAAGATCAACAAAAGGAATATCAACGTGCGTACAACTCAGCAAACGGCCGTTTGATCGTTTCTTTGGGCACAACACTTACCGGTGATGCTCCCAACTACAAAGATTATGCTATCTTTGCTCGTCCAGTTAGTTTTAGCATATCAAGTGACGGTGGCGAATTCTCAGCTCCTATTTCACAACTTGATGCATACATCCTTTCTCAACTCAAAGCTATAACTTCTAAAACTGTTTCCATCAACGGTACAAACTATACTCCATATCAAATTGATGTCTCCTTCCAAATGGTTGCTGGAAGCATTGATTGGGCTAACATCAAAGATAATTACTTGGTTGAAGCTGAGTAACATTTAAGGCGACCTTTTGGTTGCCTTTTTATTAATTATGCTAAAAATTCTACAATTAGATAAAAACTCAATAGCGCAAAAGGTCGGTCTTAAAAAGGATGACGTTATTATCGCATTTAACAATGAACCAGCCAAGGATATGCTTGACGTAGCCTATTTTGACAGCCAAAGTGAATTTACAATGACGGTAGTGCGTAACGGCGAGGAGATTACCTTTGAGATACAAAAGGATGCCTACATGCCAATGGGCTGGGATTTTTATGAACAATGCTACATTGAGCCTCGTTGGTGTGCAAATAAGTGTGTATTTTGCTTTGTTGACCAACTTCCCAAGGGGCAACGTCCTACTTTGTACGTAAAGGATGATGACTGGCGTTTGTCTTTTGTTTCTGGTAATTACGTTACGTTGACAAACATCTCTGATGAGGAAATTGCACGTATCATTTCTAAAAAGTTTTCACCACTGTACGTGTCGGTACACGCAACTGATGATTCAGTTCGTAGGATGCTTTTGGGTAACCCCAAGGCGCGTCCCATCATGCCACTGTTAAAAACACTGGCTGACGGTGGTATCACAATGCATACGCAAGTGGTAATGTGTCCAGAACTCAATGATGCAAAGGTTCTCGAACAAACCTTAAGCGATTTGTACTCACTTTACCCTGCAGTTAAAAATTTGTCAATAGTGCCAGTTGGCTTGACAAAGCATCGCTGTGGATTGAATGATATCAAGCCTGTTAGTGAGCAAGTTGCAAAGGATACGATTAAACTGGTTGAAAGTTTTGATAACAAGTGCGTTGAGGCACATGGCGAACACTTTGCATACTGTTCGGATGAAATGTATTTGTATGCTAATGTTGACCTTCCCAGATACGATTTCTACGGAGATTTCGACCAACTGGAAAACGGTGTTGGCTTGATAGCTGATACTAGATACCAGTTTGATTTGGCTCTTGCCGACAGCATCAAAGCGCAAAATGGCTCGTTTACCATTGTCACTGGTGTTTCAGCAACACCAATTATGAAAGAACTTATTGCCAAGGCGCAACAAAAGCACCCAGAACTAAGAGCAAACGTTGTAACTGTTGTTAACAAGTTTTTTGGCGAAACTGTAACAGTAGCTGGCCTTGTTGTTGGACAAGATATTGTCGAAACGTTAAAAGGTGCTAAAGATGTTGGAGATACATTGCTTTTGCCAAGGGTAATGCTTAGAGAAATTGAGGATGTTTTCCTTGATGGTATGACTCTTGAAGAACTTAAAAATATTACTGGTAAAAATATACAAGTGGTGTCTGATGGCTACGAGCTTTGTCAGGCATTGTTGGAGTGTGAATAACTATGATAAAACCTCTTGTTGCCATTGTTGGTAAACCCAACGTAGGCAAATCTACATTTTTCAATAAAGTATGTGGTGAGCGTATTTCCATCGTTGCCGACATCCCAGGCGTTACACGTGACCGTATCTATGGTGATGCCGAGTGGTGTGGCAAAAAGTTCACTTTGGTGGATACTGGTGGTATTCAGCTCAAAAGTGAAGACTCAATGTACTTGCACATCAAACAGCAAGCTGAAATTGCTGTTGACCTTGCTGATGTCATTTTGTTTTTTGCAGACTACAAAACTGGTTTGACAACTGACGACTATGACGTTGCTACTTTGATGCGCAAAACCAACAAGCCTGTAATTTTGGTTGTTAACAAGGTTGACCACTTCTTGGAAAGCGACCTGTCCGACTTCTACTCACTTGGCTTTGAGTTCTATCCCATTGCTGCTGAGCAAAAACAAGGTGTTGGCGATTTGCTCGACCGTGTAATTGAATTCTTCCCAGAAGGTTACATGGATGAGGAAGAGGATGACGTAATCAAAATTGCCGTTGTTGGTAAGCCAAATGCTGGTAAATCTTCTTTAACTAACAAAATTTTGGGTTACGACCGTACTATTGTTTCTGACGTTGCTGGCACAACTCGTGATGCTATCGATACCCCATTTGAGTACAATGGTAAAAAGTACGTCATCATTGATACAGCTGGTATGCGCCGCAAGCGTGCTATTTTGGATGACTCCGTTGAGCAATACTCTGTAATGCGTTCGTTAAATGCCGTTCGCAGAGCTGACGTTTGCCTTATTGTAATGGACGCTAACGAAGGACTTTCCGAGCAAGACGTAAAAATTGCCGGCTTTATTCACGAAGAGGGCAAGCCCTCGGTTGTTGTTATAAACAAGTGGGATCTAATCGAAAAGGATACAAACACGGTTAATAAGTTCAAAAAACAACTCGAGTGCGACCTAGCATTTATGGATTACTTCCGTCATATTACCGTTTCTGCTTTGACAGGTCAACGCGTAAACAAGCTTATGGAGGAAATTGACTACGTCTACGCAAAGTCTACTTTCCGTTGTTCTACAGGTATGCTTAACGACGTTGTTGCTGATGCAATTCGCGCAGTAGAACCACCTGCAATAAGTGGTCGCCGTGCGAAAATTAAATACGTTACACAACCATCAACACAACCACCAACATTTGTAGTATTCACAAATGATGCAAAACTGGTGCATTTTTCCTATCGCAGATACCTCGAAAACTACATTCGCCGTGCGTTTTCGCTTGATGGAACACCTATCAAGATGGTGTTCCGTGATGGCAACAATGAGGAGGAATAGCAAATGTTAGCTGTATTCACGCAATATTGGTGGCAATTCCTTGTTGTATGCATTGTTGGGTATCTTGTTGGTGCGACTAACTTTGCAATTTTGTTTTCTCGCTTAATAAAACTGCAAGACGTACGAAAGTTTGGTAGTGGAAATGCTGGCTCTACAAATATGTTTAGAGTCTATGGCTTGTCAATGGGACTACTAACCTTTTTCTGTGATGCATTAAAAAGCGTTGTTTGCATATTTCTTGCTAAATGGATTTTTGCAAGTTCGATGGAAACGCAAGCTTTAACACAGCTCATGTATACCGTTGGTTTGTTTGTAATTATCGGTCACGTTTTACCAGTGTATTATAATTTCCGTGGTGGTAAGGGCGTTGCGCCATCAATTGGATGCATGTTTTCTTTGCAACCAATATTGGCATTGTGCTTGGTACTACCCTTGTTTTTGTTGGTGCTGATATTTGACAGGACATCTGTTGGATCAATTGCATTGGCTATTATTGTGCTGGTGTTATCTTGGGTAATGGTGTTACCTAAAACAGACTTGGTTTGTGCAATTTGCCTGACGTTGATTTTCTCGCTTGTTTTGTTTGCTCACAGAGGTAATATTGCAAGACTTTTGAGTGGCAAGGAGAAAAGGATGGGACTTACCAAGGCGATATTAGGTAAAAAAGATAAAAAGTAGTTATATGAACATTGTTGAATGTAAAACTCCAATACAAATACTCAAAATCACTGCTAGTAATCCGTTAGATAAGCATGCTGAGTATTTCCGTATAACCTTGCGCCAGGTAGAAATGGGTGGCAAGGTTTGTTTTCAAGCAGAAAAATTCAAAGATAAACAGGTCTTTCACGAAAATATTTCGGCCGAAATTTTAGCTGAATGATTGCGCGACAACGTGGAGTTTGTTTACAAACAAGTGTGTGTGGTTTTGTCTAACGCCGATATAACATATCTGTTTTCATCCAATGGCAAGTGCAAGCGTCTTTGCAAAGCAACGCAAAGTAAAAACATACAAGTTGGTGGTGCAAATAGGAACAAGAATTACCTCATCAATGAGGGTGACAATATCCCTGCGCTTGTTGACCTTGGTGTTTTTACGCGTGATTTAAAAATAGTTCGTTCAATGTTTGATAAGTTCAAGCAAATTAACCGTTTTGTGGAAATATTGGATGACCAATTTAAGACGTATTCAAAGGGCAAGATTACAATTTTGGACTTTGGCTGTGGTAAATCGTATTTGACATTTATTGTTTACTACTATTTTTCAGTATTGAAGAAAGTTGATGTAAAGATAATTGGTTACGACCTAAAAGCTGACGTTGTCAAAAATTGTAACGCCCTTGCTCAAAAGTACGGTTATAAGAATTTGCATTTTGTAGTAGCTGACGTATCAAAAGATAAGCTTGCTGACGAGCACATTGACTGTGTAATATCTTTGCACGCGTGCGACACTGCAACCGACTACGCTTTGCATTACGCAATCAGCCACAACGTAAAGTATATATTCTCAGTTCCTTGTTGTCAGCACGAAATCAATTTGTCCATCAAAAAGGGTGGCGAGTTGGACGCGCTTTTGAAGTATGGTATCATCAAAGAGCGCACAAGCGCTTTGCTTACTGATGCTATTCGTGGAATTATTTTGGAGGACTGTGGCTACTCAGTTGATATGTTGGAATTTGTTGACTTTGCT
>JAFTNE010000011.1 GCA_017452035.1 Clostridia bacterium | reverse complement strand
CCAGAGCCTGTACCTCCTGCAATGCCAATGACAAATCTTTTCATTTATCCCTCCTATGTATTAAACACTTACCAAGTATTTTACCATCACTTTGCCTTTCGGTCAATAAAATAATGCTAGCGACACAAAAAATCAAATAAAATTTTGCAAAAAGGGTTGATTCTATTTTATTCATTTGATATAATGTGCGCGCTATGAAAAAGATTACTGTCACGCAGGGGTTACTACAACAATTTAAAAGTAACCCACTAACGCTAATATTGTATGGCTACATTACTGCAATGCCCAATGTTGAGCTGTACCAAAATGGAGACAGTTTTGCAACGGTAGTGCATAACGGTAAGTTTTACGAATGTACAATAGCATCTGATGACCTAAATTTTGTTGATGAATTTGTTGGAAGTTTTAGCAATTGCTATGCCGAGTTTCGTATGATTACCCCAAAGGTTGCCAACTACCTTGCAACCAAGTACAAATTTGCATACCGAGTTACGTGTGGACTGTACGTTTGGAACGGTCAGCCACTGCCATATCAATGCAAAGGCGATTTGCGTCCAATGTCCGTTGACTTTGCCCATTTGGCGGCAAGTGGCACAAGCTACGCCTCAGTTGATGACGTTGTTGAGTTGTTGAACATGCATCCATCTTCTGCTTTGTATGTTGACGACAAACCCGTTTGTTGGTGTCTGTTGCATTTGGAAAAATCTTTGGGTATGCTTTATACACTCCCAGAGTATCGCAAAAGGGGCTACGCACTGGAAGTTATGACCCATCTTACCAACCAAGTGATAGCCAATGGTGACATACCGTATGCAACAATAGTCAAAGGTAACGTTGCCTCAGAAAACCTTGCTCTAAAGTACCAGTTGGAATATGTTTGTGATGTTGACTACGTTGCAATTGATTTTTGCGACAAGCAGTGAAAATAACAGCACATTTGGGCAATAATTTATTGGCGATTCTATCAAATTAACTGCTTGAAATATAATGTTTTAAAAAAGTTGAAAATTATTTAAAAAATATAGTAAAAATAGTTTACTTTTTGCAATAATAATGATAAATTATTGCGCATAAAAGTCCTCACAAAAAAGGAGACACTAAAATGGCTAGTGCAAAATACAAAAAGTGCCCACGTTGCGAATTAAACTACATCCCCGTTGCAGAAGAAATGTGTGACGTTTGCAAATCAGAGTTGGGCTTGGATACTAAAATTGTTTTGTTGGACGATATCATTGATGATGATGAACCACTAAAACTTTGCCCAGTGTGCAAAACTGCATATATTGGTATGGACGAGGAAATGTGCGAAAACTGTCTTGCGCACCAAGCCCAATTGGTAAGTGACGATCCCGAGGATGACGACTCTTGGCGCACATATTTGGATGATGACGACACTGATGACGGTCTTGACGACGCGACAGAAATTCCTCTTGACGAACTTCGTGCTGACGAAGAATTTGACGACGAAGAGTTTGAAGACGAAGAAAATATCGACATTGAACTTGACGACTATGACGACTTTATTGACGATCTCGGCGATGACTTTGATGATGAAGACGGAGATGACGAAGACGAGGATGACGACCAATAGTACAATATGATGCCTGCAAATTTGCAGGCATTTTTTATGTTTTAAGCAGTTGCCAAGTGGTGTGCAGAGCTTTGGCGTAAGGCTAATTTGCGTAGGGGTTGTTTCATGAGAAAGCAACAACACTAACGTAGATTTAGTAGTATCTTTGCTGTAAGTTTTGTCAATAATTTACTTATGAAACCACATCTTACAGTAGAGCAAGCCAAGCAAATGGTCCAATTGCTCGAAGGTCAAAACGTATCTATTAAATT
>JAFTNE010000131.1 GCA_017452035.1 Clostridia bacterium | reverse complement strand
TTAAGCAAATTCACTACGAGGAGGTGATAGCAAGTGAACTTCAATGATATTTTGACAATGGTATTGGAAACACTGGCTATGGTAGTCATCTCGGGTGCGCTTGCTTACCTTGTAGGTCTGCCACTGGGAGTGCTACTCAATGTAACCTCTCAAAAGGGACTAAAACCTTGCAAATGGCTTAACTTTGTATTGAGTTTGATTGTAAACATCCTGCGTTCCATTCCTTGCTTGATTGTTGTTGTACTTTTGATGCCCACAGTACGAAAAATTTTGGGTACAGCCATAGGCGAGTGGTATACAATTATTATTCCACTTTTTGTAACGTCATTTGGCTTTGTTGCCAGAATGGTGGAGCAATCGCTTGCCGAAGTGGACGTTGGTAAGGTGGAGGCAGTGCAATCACTTGGTGGCACCAACTTTCAAATTATCACAAAGGTGCTTTTGCCCGAGGCGCGTAGCTCTCTTGTTGGCGGTCTTGCTGTAACGCTTGTATCTTTGCTTGGTTATACGTCTTTTGCCTACAACATTGCTGCTGGTGGCATAATTGCCGGCATTTGGCGTTACTACTCACAACACACGGGAGACTATCTCGAACAACCCGTCTTTTGGGTGATGATTATTATTGTAATTTTGCTTGTTCAACTTATTCAAGAGCTTGGACTTGCAATTTCAAAAAAACTTGACAAAAGGAGAATTAAAAAATGAAAAAAATCTTGGTAGTGCTTTTGGTTGCACTTTTGCTTGTATCATCTTTTAGCTTTGCTGCTTGTAGCGATCCGGAGACAACAATTACTGTTTGCGCAAGTGAATTACCACACGCAGATATCTTGAATAATAGTGTGAGAAAAATTTTGCGTGAGAAGGGCTACACATTGAAGGTCAAAGTTATCGACTGGGAAATCCAAAATGATGCTGTTGCCAACGCTGACTGCGATGCTAACTACTTCCAACATACTACTTATCTTGGATTGTACACTGGCACAACAAAGCTGTTTGCAGCATGCAAAGTTCACTATGAGCCACTGGGCATTTATAAGGGTGGTAAGTACTCTGAGAATACAACGGATAACTTTTCTGTTGCCATTTGTAACGATGCATCCAACGCATTGCGTGCATTGGAGTTACTCAAAGCTAAAGGGTACATCTCCTCTAGTCCAGACCTCGATGCAGACGAAAAGGGTGTAGTTCTCAAAAAGTCTATCAAAATTGATAATGTCACAATTAACCTCATTGCAGAAAACCTGCTTGTTCCTGCAATGGCTGACAGCGCTTATGTTTGTTTGCCTGCTAACACTGCTTTGACAGGTAGAGTAGATCAAAGCTTGAAGATTCATGAAGAAACTGATCCCGACCTTGTTTTAGGTAATGCTAATATCTTGGCAGCACGCATTGACGACTACAAGAATGACCCAAGCTACAAAGCAAAAATTGATGCCCTTGTTGATGCTCTTTTGTCTGAGGAAGTTGCTAAATACGTTGCCGAAAAGTTTGATGGCGCTGTAATTTGTGACGAAAGAACTCAAATTGACTTGCGTCCTGGCAAATAGTTTTGACTTGCACATTATCAAATTATTTTGTAGCACTTAGTTGCTAAAGTGAGTAATATCAGTTTTACATTAAGCTTTTCAAAATAGCTCTCATTTGGGGGCTATTTTGCTATTTTGTATCAAAAATAAGTCAAAAATTCGTCAAAACTGAGAAATTTGTTCATTTTATGTGTTGACACTACAATTTTACTATGTTATAATTTTTTTAGAATTTTTAAATTCGCAATAAATTTTAAGGAGAATAAACCTATGGCTAGAACATCTATCAACATGATTGACCTTTGCAACCTTGCTTGGGATCGCAAATCTAAGCTTGCTCCCTCCGAGTACTACACAAAGACAAAGAACCTTCTTTCTCACGCTTATGTAGAGTGTGGACGTATTATCGGCCGTGAAAAGGTATTTGTTGCTTTCCAACGTGTTTTGGTATTTTTGATGCTTTGCGATGACGACTTTTTGCAAGGCGAATACGATTGCTACAAAACATTCTGCGACTACGCTAACTACGAAGCACTTTCCGTTTCTGATTGCCGTAGCTTGTACAATCGTCTTTCCGTAGACGATCTTACAGAAGAAATTTCTACACTTGTATCACTTCGTGACTCTATCGATCCAGATAACTACGAAGCAATGGTTCAAGGTTTCTGCTACTTCTGCCTTTCTGGCGACAAAGCAATGGACGAAAACGAGTACTACATTTTGAGATGTTTCTTCCAAAATTGCGACTACGCTCCATCCAGTTGGGATCAATTCAAACGCGAGTGGTAATTTAGTTTTAAAATACAAAAAACTTGGCACAAATGTGTCAAGTTTTTTATTTTGCTATATTTTTCTTTCTAAATATGGTATAATGTGTCCGTCAACACACGAAACATTTGTAAAAAGTAGCATAAAATTGTATTTGCTATTTGTTCGAGTTAGCAAAAACCTTAAGTGATT
>JAFTNE010000130.1 GCA_017452035.1 Clostridia bacterium | reverse complement strand
ATTGCAATTATTCCAACTACTCGTCCTGTAAGACGTAAAACTAAAAAGTCCGCAAGTAGTGATGTTTGCACGGACAACAATATGCAAACACCCTGTATAGAAAAGACCACGAATAAAAAAGTGGCAACAGCCCAATTAAATGATACGTTTGCCCGGCTGTACAAAGAAACGGCAAACATGAGTAAAGTTGAAAGAAACAACAAGATAATTGAAGGCATGCGAGAGTACTTCAAAGACGAAACGCAAGCTAGGTTATTTGTTGAGGAACATATACAGAAAGAAAAGCGAAACTTTGCAGTTAGAGCACAAAGATTATTTAGAAAGGCAAGATTACAGAAATGGAATTACTTTTGCACGTTTACCTATGACGACAAGAAACATACAGAAACAACGTTTAGAAAATCTTTACTCAACACCCTGAGACACTTTGCCAGTAGGCGTAATTGGAAATACATAGGCGTATGGGAGTTTTCTCCCAAAAGCAACAGGTTGCATTTCCATTGTTTATTACATATTCCAGATGGGCAAATGGTGGGCCAACTACAAGAAGTTACCGACTACGATACCCAAAACAAACGCATGCAAGTAACTTTGCAAAACAGTCACTTCCTGGACAGGTTTGGCAGAAATGACTTTGCTCTCATTTGCGAAATAGAGTTAGATAGATCACTCAAGTACATGATGAAATACCTGTACAAAAGTGGTGAACGTATTGTATATTCACGCAATTTACCTACGTTTATTGTGTCGGACATTGACGACTACGACGTGCTTTGTGAATATGGAACACGTGGCAACAAGGTTATTGTTGCAGACAACTTCATCTGCATGATAGATGGCGAAATTATTGGGGAGTACTGCCTGGGCATGGCAGACAAAATGCCCACATGCAACTAAATGAAAAATACAATTTACTTATTAGTGATAGGGACACCTTAGCAACCCCTATATAAAAAGTGCCTTTCGTGTGGTTGGGTAAACGAAAAGACCAATTCCGTCAAGGCGAAAAAGTTTTGAATAGCGACAAAGAACAACTCGCACCCAAAGCAAAACTTTTTGCTTTTATCCTTGACTGAACCGTCCTTTCCGTTTCTTGATCGGTGCTGCCGAAAGGCACAAAACAAAATCTATACAAAAGGAGAAAAGAAATTATGGAAGCTAAAAGAGCAGTAATTTATGCGCGCTATTCATCGGATAGCCAAACGGAGCAGTCCATCGAAGGACAAATCCGAGTGTGCGAGGACTACGCACTCAAGAATAATATAGTCATACTAGATGTGTACATAGATAGGGCACAAACTGGCACTAACGATAACCGAGCAGAGTTTCAGCGTATGCTAAAGGACTCCAACAAAAAGAATTGGGACATGGTTTTGGTGTACAAACTGGACAGATTTGCTCGCAACCAATACGAGGCCGTTAACAACCGTAGGAAGCTAGAAAACAACAAGGTTGCCCTTGTGTCAGCAATGGAAAATATTCCCGACACACCCGAAGGCAAGCTGTTTAGAAGCATCATCGAAGGTTACAACGAGTACTATTCCGAAGACGTAAGACAAAAGGTAAAAAGAGGTATGAGAGAAAGTAGATTGAAAGGTAACTTTACTGGTGGCACAATTTTGTATGGCTACAAGGTTGTAAACCACAAGGTGGTAATTGACGAAGAAAGAGCAGAAGTTGTGAGATACGTGTATTTGCAATATTCGCAAGGAGTTTTTGCAAAGGATATTATTAAGGAATTAAACGCAAAAGGTATTACGTACAACGGCAAACCATTTGCGAGAAATACCATCTATAATATGTTGAAGAACGAAAAGTACTCTGGCGTATACAGGCATGGTGATGAAGTGTTTACCAATATCTACCCGCAAATAGTGCCTCAATCCATCTTTGATAAAGTTCGCATCAAAACTAAAAAGGTAAAGTATGGCAAACACAGTGCTGAAGTGGTATATATCTTGCGCAACAAGGTAAGGTGTGGTTACTGTGGCGATACAATATCTGGCGAAACTGGCACAGCAAGGGATGGTAGTGTCAAAAGGTATTACAAGTGCTTTGGCAGAAAGCGTCACAACGGCTGTAGTAAAAAGATGGTGCGCAAGGAGTTTTTGGAAGAGTTTGTTATGGATGCACTTATGGAGTGCTTAAAAAGCAAAGAGTACATGGATAGAATAATTAAAGACCTAATGGAAGAGCAAGAGCGTCAAGCAAGACAAAGCAGTTACATGGCATTGCTCAAAAAGGAACACAAGCAAACACAAACGGCACTAAACAATCTTGTAAAGGCATTGGAAAACGGCATTTCATCAGCAACTACTAATAAACGATTGCACGAGTTGGAAGCTAAATTGGAAGATATTGAAAAGAACATAGCAATTGAGCAAAACAAAGTTATTTACACACTAACAGAAGCACAAATGCGAGAGTTTTACTCAATGGCGCTAAAGCTTGAACCCAAAATGCTCATTACACACTTAATAAAGGAAATTGTGCTGTACGATGACCACATCGACATCATCTACAACACTCCAACACAAACAAGTCCTGACGACAGTCAGGGCTTTTTGTTTTACAAAAAATACCGCAACATGAAGTACGTCATACAAAACAAGCCAGTGCAACTGCAAAAGATGTTAGTTAGAATGTACATCTAAAAACAAAAAGGGTGGTTGTGTATTCTAATACAGCCACCTAATTTTTTACTATCCTGATTGATTTTTTGCAACAAAAAAAAGGACCTAAACTATCCCAAACTTTGTTGGTTCGTTTTAGGTCCCTTGTGGCGGAGAAAGAGGGATTTGAACCCTCGCTACGGTATCCCGTACTACACCCTTAGCAGGGGCGCCCCTTCGGCCTCTTGGGTATTTCTCCAAATCCGGTATGCGAGTTTTTTCAGTTGCTAAAGTATTTTACCACAAAACACGCCATAAGTAAAGCCATTTTGCGTACTTTTTTTGATGTTTTTGTCTTATTGACGTTGCAGTCAAAACATTTTGCAAATGCGAAAAATTACCTCAAAAGTTCCCCTTTGCTCAATGTAAAAAGTTTGCCTTATTTTGTTTGATGTTGTAAAATGGTGGGGTAATAATTTTGAGGAGGTATTACCCCAATGAGAAACAAATCAATGGTTGTTTGTCTGCTCGTAGCTTTGTTGGTAATAAGCCTGGTTTTTGCGGCATGTCAACAATAAGAACAATTCCTTGCAGATAAATACGAACACATTTCCATCTTGGAAGCGCAAACTTTGGCTCGTGTTGCTGGCGAGGCAGGCACAACCGAAGAGTACACAATTGTTGGTACAATTGTTGAGGTTTCTAACGCCACATACGGCGAAATGACGGTACAAGATGCCGATGGCGACAAACTCTACATCTACGGCTCAATGTCTGCTGATGGTACCTACTACGACAGCATGACGGATAAGCCCGTAAAAGGTGACGAAGTTGTTTTGAAGGGCGTTTTGAAAACTTTCGAGAATACTCCTCAAATGGGTACAAAGGACAAAAAAGCCATTATTGTTGACTTTGTGCATGTAAAGGTGGAAGTTGATGCATCCGAGTACCCAGCTTGCACAATTGCCGAGGCGCGCGATGCACAAACTGGTACCAAGGTTAAACTTACTGGTGTTGTTGCGGCAATTACCTATGCAAATGGCAAAATTCCAAGTGGCGTAATTCTTGTTGATAATACAGCATCCATTTACGTTTACGATAAAGATATCGCTCAACAAGTTAGCGTTGGTAACAAAATTGAAGTTGCAGGCTCCAAGACATATTGGATTTTGGAGGACGAGCAAAAACACGCACAAACTCATGGATACATTGGTGCTTGCCAAATTGATGAGGCAGTGCTTGTTTCCAACGATAAAAAGTCCAACGATTTCAACAAATCTTGGGTGGAAACGGTTACCGTCAAAGAACTTTTGAACACCGAGTTTAGCGAAAATATCTCATCTTTGGTGGTAAAATCTACTGCTGTAATAAAGAAAGCGCAAAACCCCGGTTTTGTAAACTACTACATCGAT
>JAFTNE010000129.1 GCA_017452035.1 Clostridia bacterium | reverse complement strand
TTGGAACATTACAAGCACTTTTTCGTGCCCTTTTAAGTCCAAAATGCCCTTTCCGTCAAATATCAAAGCGCTGTTGTTACACCAGCCGTTTATTCCTATAATTTCCGGATGATTAGCATCCCCCACCAATACAATTTGATAGCCATCGTTGTAGTACTTTTGTGCTTTTTGCTGAATGGCTCTAACTGACGGACAGGTAGCGTCTACAACTTGAATATTGCGCGCCTTGGCTTGCTCGTAAACAATTGGTGGAACACCGTGCGCACGAATTATCATTGTTGCGCCTTGGGGAACGTCATCAATGCTGTTTACCGTTTCGATACCCTTTTGTTTTAGACGCTCGATTACACTTTTGTTATGTACAATATCGCCCAGACAGTACGCCTTGCCATCAACTGCAAGCGCCTTGTTTATTGCGTTTTGCACGCCTTTGCAAAAACCTATGTTTTTAGGGAACAAAAATTTCATTTCTTTTCCTTTTTGATAGCACCAAAGTTAATTTTGTTGAGATGCGTCATCAACTGCAACGTCAACTTGGCAAGGTTGCTCAACTAATACATCCACCTGCATAGGGGCTTCTACCACGTATGTATTGGCGATTACTTCGTCAGCCCTATCGCCATATTCACGACGAATATTTGCAATTTCCTTTTTAGTATATCTGCGATGTTTGATACCCTTTTGTGCCAAAATTTGGTTGAGCTTAACCCTAAGCTCATCAACTTTTGCTTGCAACAAATCGGTAACTTCTTGTAGCAATGCCTTAGTAATGGGTTTATCGTAGTACTCGTCAAGAGTAAATTCGTCCCCCATAATTATGTAGTTCTTGCGAAACATCCTGTTGCGCTCCCAAATGTAAAACAAACGAATTGGAGCCTTGGATTTAAGCGCGTACAGTGCTGCGCCCTTTCTAAAAGGCAACAAACAATTAAATGCTGGGTTACGGTGCCCCTCTGGAGCCACAAATACGTTGCGCCCCTCCTTGAGACGTTGCAGAGTGATTTTTACCGAAGTAATATCTGCATCGCCACGATTTACAGGTATAGCCCTAAACCATTTGCAAATCCAGTTGAGGGGCCAAATTTTACTCAGTTCTGCCTTGTAAAGATAACAGGGCATTTCGCCATGAGTCCACAAGTAAAAAAGCACCGAGTCAAACCCGGCAACATGGTTACCAAAGTACAGACATGCCTTCTTTTCCCTTTTGTGATTACCAATTACCTTACAAGGGAAAAAGAGTCGAACGGGATATTTAAATATGCTTGCTAAAAATCGAATAAACATAACCCTTACCTCGATTCTACAAATATTTTGTCATACAAATTGACGTAGCGTTTGACGATAATATTTCAACAAAGTAAACAAACGACCTACTTGCGCAAATCTGGACGTAAAATTTCAGCACCATCCAAATAACAATGCTTAACGTTTTGTTGAATAAACTCGGACGTTGTGCTAACACAAATGCGAATACACTTTGGCAACGAACCTACAACGTCCATTTCTTGTGCGCACATAAAGGCAACATTGGCAAGATTTACATACGCT
Source organism: Clostridia bacterium (assembly GCA_017452035.1). GTDB lineage: Bacteria > Bacillota > Clostridia > Christensenellales > CAG-314 > Fimimonas. The sequence continues at coordinate 2,197 of JAFTNE010000129.1, read as the reverse complement.
TCACGAATAAATTTTGCCGGATAACACACGTCAATATCTTTGGTAACAGTAAAAAACACAGCCTCGATATCGTTTTCACAAAGATTGTTTTGCGTCAAAATCTCGCCAAAAAGTTTTAACGTTTGTTTCTTTACACTATCAATAGTGTTTTCTGCGCAAATTGCGCCTCTAATCCATGCCATATTACCACTCCTTTGATGCGCTCACGCCAGCAACATAGCCAGTGGAAAGCGCAAGTTGAATGTTGTAGCCACCAGTAAGGGCATCAATATCTAAAACCTCGCCAGCAAAGTAAAGACCTTTGACAATTTTGCTTTCCATAGTGGATGGCGAAACTTGCGAAACATCAACACCACCACTTGTTACAATGCCATACTCAATTGAATCTAACGCTACATTGCCAAACGTTAGGCATTTCAATGTTGCAACAAGAGCTTTGCGCTCCTGAGCTGTGATTTGATTTACCTTTTTGTACAAAGGGATACCACATCTTTCAGCAACGAACAAACGTAGCCTCTCGGGCAAAAGTTGATCAAGCGAATTAGCAAAATCTTTATTCATGCGCTCGGAAAAATCTCGCAAAATACGCGCATCCAACTTTTCCTCATCAAGGGCAGGTTTGAGGTCGATGGCGATTTTTGTTCCAGATAGATTTGCCTTGTTAATACGAGAGGACAAACTGAGCACTGCTGGTCCACTAACACCGTTGTTGGTAAACAGCATTTCTCCAAACTCGCTTGCAATAACTTTGTTATTTGCGTCAATTAGAGAAACGTTAACATTTTTGAGAGTCAACCCTTCCAACGCTTTGCAATTGCTACACAAAATGCGACACAGTGCTGGACGCAATGGTAACACATTGTGACCAAGGCTTTTGGCAAAACGATAGCCATCCCCACAACTGCCTGTTGCGCTGTAACTTTTGCCTCCAGTGGCAATAATTACCCTATCAAAGGATACTATGCCTGTAATAGTAGTTAACGGAAAGGCATTTTCTCGATATTCCACAGCAGAAATCTGCTCATTCAAGCACAGTTTGACACCACTACGCAAGAGTTGTTGGGTAAACAATTTGATTACGTCACTGGACTTATCACTAACTGGAAAAACACGATTTCCACGTTCCACCTTTAGTTGCAAGCCTCTACTTTGACAAAAATCTATTGTGTCTTGTGGGGTAAACTTGTTCAACGCGCCCAAAACGAACTTTGGATTGGTTACAACATTTGTAACAAAATCACGCACAGAACAGTCGTTTGTAAGGTTACATCTACCTTTGCCAGCAATGTACATTTTTTTGCCAGTTTTTTCGTTTTGTTCAAACAATGTTACCTCTGCACCATTTTCGGCAGCAGTTATTGCCGCCATCATACCTGCAGGGCCACCACCAATTACAGCTATCTTCATGACTCCAACCCCTTCAACAAATCAATTGCTTTGTAGTTGGTGCGTTCCAAAGTTATTGGAACAATTACAATGTAGCCCTCATCACACAAAGTGATATCGCTAACCTCACCAGTAATTGTAAGCTTGTCGCCAGTGTGAAACCAGCGTTGTGGGTCGTCCGTTGCCTCGAAGTAGTCATCCCAATTGGCCGACATGCTTTGATGGGTCACACGTACACCTTTGATATCCGTCAATGGCAAATTTGGCACGTTGATATTTAGCAAGGTATAGGGAATATCCACCTTTGAAAGCTCGCCAAGATTTTTGCAAATGTACTCGACAGCTGAGCTAAATGCAACGTTGTATCCAGCGCGAGAAAGTGCAATGCTTTTGATGCCACAAGCCGTGCCTTCTTCTGCTGCAGCAATTGTACCCGAGTACATGGAGGAATCGCCGTAGTTGTCGCCATTGTTTGGGCCAGAAATCAGCAAATCAAATTTTACCCCCAAACAACTGTAAGCATATTTTACGCAATCGGCTGGTGTACCTTCGCAAATATATGCTTGCACTGCACCACAGTAGCTATCAAGTTTTTGAATAAGTAGCTTTTTGTAAAAATTGACGGAATGAGAGCATGCCGAACGGTTGCCATCAGGCGCAACAACGTAGACGTTGTGTCCCATGGCAGAAAGTTTTTCCGTTAGTAGCATAAGTCCACCACTCAAATATCCGTCATCATTTGTAAGTAAAATGTTCATATTACAAGTTTTTGAGGTAATTTACCTCTTTTTCCGTTAAAAATCTGTATTTA